>JAGAFI010000054.1 GCA_017612675.1 Bacteroidales bacterium | reverse complement strand
CGCCCACCCGCCTGCCGCGATGCCCAGCGTGAAACAGGCGGACAACGGGACAATGGGCGGCGCTTCGGCTATCGGGCGCCACCATCCGGGGATGCGGCAGTTTTTCATAGCCCTGCAAAATAGCGAGAAATTTGTTACCTTTGCCTTCCGAACCGTTTTTTATTTCCGGCAACGCTTTCACGGCGTCCGGGGAAATCGGCCTTCCCTCCCGGCTCCGGCTCGCGGAAAGCCATTGGAACGAAAAATATTACGACCTATGATTATACTTGTCATCAACTGCGGCAGTTCCTCGGTCAAGTACCAGCTGCTGGATATGGAGAGCGATGAAAAATACACGCTCCGCGCAAAAGGCATCGTCGAGAAAATCGGCCTGCCCGAAGGAAAGCTGACCCACAAACCAGTCGGCAAGCAGCCGCTTGTGCGCACCTTGCCGATTCCAGACCACAAAGTGGGGATGAAGCTCGTGCTGGATGCGCTGGTGGACCCGGATTGCGGTGTGCTGGAGAAACTGTCCGACATCGACGCCGTCGGCCACCGCATCGTGCAGGGGGCGGAATTTTTCAGCAGCAGTGCCCTCGTGGATGATGACGTGCTCCGGAAAATCGAACTTTGCAGCGATTTCGCCCCCCTCCACAATCCCGCCAACCTGCTGGGTATCCGGGCTATTGAAAACGTATTGCCCGGCGTTCCGCAGGCGGCGACTTTCGATACGGCCTTTCATCAGACGATGGAGGCCGTATCGTATTTGTATGCCTTGCCGTACAAGTATTACGAACAATACCGCATCCGCCGTTACGGCGCCCACGGCACCAGCCACCAGTATGTCTCGCAGCGGGGCATCCGTTTCGCCGGGCTCGACCCGGACAACAGCCGGGTGATTACCTGCCACATCGGGAACGGCAGTTCCGTCACCGCCGTCCGGAACGGAAAGTGCGTGGACACGTCGATGGGTTTTACCCCGCTGGAAGGCATGATTATGGGCACGCGCTGCGGTAGCATCGATGCCAGCATCGTGCCGTATATCATGAAAAAAGAGGGCCTTACCCCCGATGAGATGACCGCGATGATGAACAAGCAGAGCGGATTCCTGGGTTTGAGCGGCCTTACTTCCGACATGCGTGACATGTGTACGCTGGCCGGGCAGGGGAATGAGCGGGCCGCGCTGGTGCTGCGGAAAGTGGTGCTGGACATCGCCAAGCTCGTCGGGGCGTATATTGCAGAGATGAACGGCGTGGACCTGATTGTGTTCACGGCAGGCATCGCGGAAAACAACCCCTGGCTCCGGCGGGATGTCTGCGCCCATTTCTCCTACATGGGTGTCCGGATTGACGATGCCGTGAACGATGCCGCCAGGGAGGAGACCATGATTTCCGCCCCGGATTCCCGCGTGAAGGTGGCGATGATTCCCACGGACGAAGAACTGGTCATCGCCCGGGATACGATGCACCTCGTCGCGGGGAAGTGATGATGGCCCCGGACCGGCTTCCTGCTATGCTTCATTAAAGAGATACAGATACCTATGATTAAGACTTTTGCAGATGTATTCGCCGATTTGCAGGCGAAAAATGTGAACAAGCGGCTCGTTGTCGCCTGGGGTGTGGATTCCCATTCCATTGAAGCGGCCTACCGTGCTGTGGAGAAAGGCTTTGTCTCCGCGACCCTCGTGGGCGACAAGGCGATGATTGCCGCCGTGTGTGCGGAATGCGGGCTGGACATGGCCCGGTTCGAGATTATCGACGTGCCCAATGAGATGAAGGCGGTCGCCCAGGCTGTGCAGCTGGTGCATGACGGACAGGGGGATGTGCTGATGAAGGGACTCTGCTCGACGGACAAGTTCCTGCGCGCCATTCTCAACAAGGAAACGGGGCTGCTGCCGCCGAAAGGTCTGCTCAGCCACGTCAGCGTCGTGGAGAACCCGCAGTATCCCAAGCTGATTTTCTTCAGCGACATGGCCGTCGTTCCGCAGCCGGATTTCCGCCAGAAAGTCAAAATCGCCGGCTTCCTGCTCGGCGTGGCGCGTTCCTTCGGTATCGCCAAACCCAAAATCGCCTTTGTGGCGGCTTCGGAGCAGATGCTGGATACGATGCCGGCTTGTACCGAAGGTGCGATGCTCGCGAAGATGGCGGACCGCGGACAGTTGGGCGCCTGCCTGGGGGACGGCCCCCTGGCGCTGGATGTCTGCATCGACCCCGAATCCGTGACCATCAAGAAGCTGAAGAGCGAAGTCGCGGGCGACGCGGACTGCCTGCTGTTCCCGAACATCGAATCGGCCAATGTCTTCTGGAAGACGAACAGCAAGCTCTGTCCCGGTGTCCGACAGGCGGGGATGCTGGTCGGCACGACGGCCCCCTGCATCTTGGCTTCCCGTGCGGACAGCGTCGATACCAAGCTGAATTCCATCGCCGAAGCGGTGATGTTCGTCAACCGGTGAGCATCGCCCTCCGGCCATGAAAGGGGCCGGATTCTCCTACCTGTTCTCCCGACCGCTTCCCGCCAGCAGGGCGCGGATGTCGGCGTTGAGGGCGTCCGCTTTTCCCAAGGCGTTCAGGTCCATATGGAAGCGGTAGCGCCAATGGTGGTGGCTGTCGGCGGGTTCGTTGATGCGCTCGTGGCGGAAATCCTTGCGCCGCACGTCCGGGTCCAGGGCCACCCAGTCCTGCAAGGGGAAGATGGCCAGCATGGACTGGCTTTCGAGGTGCTGCCGGAGGATGTGCCGCACTTCTTCTGCGGGCATGTCCTGTCCGCCGTGCCCGTCGGCATATTGCATCCGCAGGGTCGGCATGTCGTGGCTGGAGGTGGCGCAGACGCTCAGGCGGGGCCACGGGCGTCCTTTTTCCATCGCGCTCATTTCCAGCGTCAGGATGCGATCCCTTTCCAGTACTTCCGGGACGCAGTCCGGGACCATGCCCAAATCTTCGCCGCAGAACAGCATGTTGGTGGCACCGAGCAGTTCGGGAAGTTTCCGCTCCGCGTTCCGCTGCCAGAATGTGTTGTTCCGCCGGAAGAAGAAATCGTTGTATAGCGCTCCGAAACGTTCCTGCTGCCATGCGGGCAGTTCCCGGGTGTCCGGGCGGATGTGCGGCTGGTAACAGCCTGCGTTGTGCGGGTCCGGGACGAACAGCTTGTCGGTGAGCGGAAGCCCCATGCCAGCGATGTCCTGCGCGGAGTAGGAAAGCGCCGGGTTGAAATGTCCCTCCACGCCTTTGTGGCGGCCTGCGGGAATTTCCCAGATGCGGAAGAAGCCGAGGATGTGGTCGATGCGCAGGGCGTCGAAATACCGGCTCATGTGGCGCAGCCGCCGTTTCCACCAGGCGTAGTCATCCTTCGCCATCTCTTCCCAGTTGTAGGTGGGGAAGCCCCAGTTCTGGCCGTCCTCGCTGAAGTAATCGGGCGGGGCGCCGGCGCTGGAGTCGAGGTTGAACAGTTCCGGATGCCACCAGGCGTCTGCGCTGTCCTGGCTGATGCCGATGGGCAGGTCTCCCTTGAAGGAAATGCCTTTGGCGCGGGCATAATCCACGACTTGGCGGAACTGGCGGTCGAGGTGGAACTGCATCCACGCGTGGTATTCCGGCTCGTTGGCGTCCCGGCAGGCGCAAAATTCGGCGTATTCGCCAAGCCATTCGGCGTTTGCGCGGTAGAATCTGCGGTAGGCTGCCGACGCGAGGTCCTGCTTTCCCCGGCTTTCGAAAGCTTGCCGGACAAGGGCCATTTTGGCTTGGAAAACCCGTGGATAATCAATCTCCGGCAGGGCGTTCAAGGCCGCCTGGGTTTTGCGGTAATCCGCATTGCGCGGCACGCCGATGTCCGGCAGGTGCAGGTACAGCGGATGAAGGGCGAAACTGGAGACGGGGCTGTAAGGATACGAGTCTTTCCACTTTCCTTTGCGGGTCGTATCGGTCACAGGCAGCAACTGGATGATGATCTGGCCGGTTTTCTCCGCCCAATCGACCAGCGGAAACAGGTCGTGGAACTCCCCGATGCCGAAATCGTCCGCCGTCCGCAGGGCGAAAACGGGGATTGCTGTTCCCGCGCCCCGGAATCCCGGCCTGTCGAAGCAGGCGTTTTGGTGGCGGGTCGGGAAAGGACAGTCCGGAACGGGACAGTCCAGCCAATGGTCGGTAATCTGCCGGGCGGGTCGGCTGCTGTGCGGCTCCCATTCCCGGCGGCGGATGATGCCGTCCTGCATGACGAGGTAGCCGTAGTGTTTCAGTTCGTCCGCGCTTACCTGGACGCTTGCCGTCCAGATACCGCCTTCGTTCCACTGCATTGGATATTTTTGTTCTCCGATTTCCAGGACGAGCGTTTCGCCCCACACTGTTTGGTATTCGATGGAAAAATGAACCAGCATCTTAATAGCATCTTGCAACGGAAATCCTGCCGCTTTGCGGCCCTGTTCCGTTCTACAACTTAAAAATCTCCTCCGTGAAAATTTCCATTCCGCGCGTGGCTTTTTCGCGGATGTGCGTGATGCGCGGATCCCGGACGGGAACTTCCGCCGGGTCAATCAGGAAAATCCGTGCCGTGTTCCGGGCGTAGCGGTACAGTCCGGCTGCCGGATATACTTGCAGCGACGACCCCACAATCAGGACGATGTCCGCCTGCTGCACCTGTTCGATGGCGCGTTCCATCTTCGGGACGGCTTCCCCGAAAAAGACGATATGCGGCCGGAGCTGGTTGCCGTTTGGGGCCATGTCACCGAGCCGGACGGCTTCGTAGCCGATGTCGAAAACTTCGTCTTCCGAGAAATTGATGTCGTACAGACCCTGGTCCGGCCGCACCTTGGTGGTCTCCCCGTGCAGGTGCAGGACGCGGGTGGAACCGGCCCGTTCATGCAGGTTGTCCACGTTCTGCGTGATGACCTGCACGTCCGCCCGCTCTTCAAGGGCTGCGATGGCCCGGTGGGCGGCATTGGGACTGACCGCCCGGAGTTTTTCCCTTTGCATATTGTAGAAATCCAGCACTTTCCCGGGGTTCTTCCGCCAGCCGTCGATGGATGCGACCTCCATCGGGTCGTATTGGTCCCACAGCCCGCCGTTGTCCCGGTAGGTTCCCAGGCCGCTTTCCGCGCTTACTCCCGCGCCGGTGAGAATGGAGATTTTGGTTTTCATGGAACTTTGCTGATAATCAGTTTTTTTCGTTTGAAATAAAGTAGGTGGGTCGGGGATTGGAATTGCTTGCTCCCCAAGGTCACCGTTCCGCGGGGCGCCGTCCGGTATTTCTGCAGCAGCGCGAGGAGTTTGTCGAATGTTTCCGGGTTCAGGCGGCAGTCTTCCACCAGCCGCCACAGCACATAGGGCCAATGCGCCAGGGCAAGCAGGGCATGGACGGGGATGCCGTCCGCCTGTACGAGGGCGGGTTTGACGGATTGGAAATAGGCGTCCGCGATGTCGTCCGCCTGCGCGAGGTGCGCCATGTCGGCGTTGAGGGTGCGGACGAAGGCGGGATTGAGTTCCCGGAATACCGGCAGGACTTGGTGGCGCAGTTTGTTGCGCAGGAAATGCTCATCCCCGTTGCTGCTGTCTTCCCGCCAGCGGCAGCCTTCCGCTTCCATCCATGCCCGGATGTCTGCGCGTTCCCAGCCGAGCAGCGGTCGCAGCAGGCGAATGTCCGGATGCCCGGGTACGGTGCTTTCCGCGGCCATCCCGCGCCAGCCCCGGCTGCCGCATCCGCGAAGCAGGTGCAGGAGCAGGGTTTCGGCGTTGTCATCGGCGTTGTGTGCCGTCACCACCGCTCCGAAACCCGCCGTGCGGCACAGTGCCGCAAACCAGTCATAGCGGAGGGAGCGGGCGGCCATTTCGAGGCTGATGCCCTCCCTGCGGGCTTTTTCCGCCGTTTCGAAACGCCGGGTGAAGCAGCGGACCTGCCGCTGTCCGCACCATGCGCGTACGAAGGCCTCGTCTTCGTCCGACTCCGCGCCCCGCAACTGGAAATTGCAGTGGGCGACGGCGAAATCCCCGCCCTCCCGGAAACTGCGTTCCAGCAGGAACATGGAGTCGATGCCTCCGCTGACGGCCAGCAGGCGCGTCATTTTTTCTTGGCCTTTTCTATCGCCAGGGGATTGGCAATCGTATAGGTGAAGTTGAGCGAAGCAAATTCCTTGAACTGCACGCCGCGCGGCGCATTGCTGTCGTTCTGGACGAGCGGGTCGTAAATCAGCCACGTGTCGAGGCCGATGCGGAACAGGCGGCTGATTTGCCAGCTGATTTTGTTGTCCCAGTTGATGCGGACGGGGAATGGCCGGTGGGTGGTGTAATATTCGCTTTTGTAGTCGAACAGGTAGTCGTAGAAAGCCACGAGTTGCGTCTCGAAGTGGAACTTGTCGTTGATGCTGAATTTGGCGTTGGCTTTCAGCTGGGTACCAAGCTGGAAGAGGACGGGCTGGTAACTTCCGTCCGGATTCGGTTTCATGCCGTAGTTGCGGCGGAGGGTGTTGTCATTGTACCAGACGACGGTCATGCCGCCGGTCAGGGGCGAGAGGCTGAGGTCGAACCACGCCCCCGGCTTCCAGTCCATACCGACGCCGAGATTGATGTAGGCCGGGGACATGATGGCGGATTTCAGGGTCGGCTCTTCGTAATAGTCCTGCCCGCCGCGTCCGTCCACGCTCCATGTCTCGCTGAACTGGGAGCGGAAATCGAAGCCGGCGGAGTAACTCCATTTGCTTTCCTTGCCGGTCTTGTATTTCCATTTGCTCTCCAGATAGATGCGGTCGTTGTTCTTCTGGGGCTTCGGCTTGTCGTCGGACCAGATGATGCCGTAGAGCATTTGCAGCCGGTTGTCCCAGGTCATCAGGTCTTTGGCATAATTGGCCTTCCCGTCCACGCCGGCGGCCAGGGCGAATGTGGTGGAACCGCCTGCCGCCCAGTTGGCGAAACCGGTCTGGTTGAATCCCAGGTCAAAGGCAAGGCTGTTGGCCCAATAGCAGGGCTTCGGGGCGGCTTGTGGTTCGACCGGGGCTTCGGCGATGGCTTGTGCCGCATCCGCCGCCGCCTGCCGGATATCGTCCTGGGCCCATGTCCCCGCCGTGAGGAACAGGGCGCCCGTCAAAATGACAATCTTTTTCATGAGTATGATAAATCCTTGTGAATCAATATGAAATTGCGTACACGACCCGCCGGTGCGAGGGCTTCCCGGAATAGATGTCCACCCCTTCTTCCTCGCAGACGCAACTGTCCACGGGGATGCAGCGGATGGTCGCCTTGGTCGCTTCCTTGATGGCCTGTTCGGTCTCGATGGTGCCGTCCCAATGGCAGAGCAGGAATTTCCCTTGCTGGATGCGCGTTTGGAACGCTTCCCAGCTGTCGCATTTTTCGATGTTGGCATCGCGGAAAGCGAGGGCCTTGTCGTAGATGTTCTGCTGAATGGTCTCCAGCAGTTCGGAGATACGTGCTTCGATGCCTTCCAGCGGCAGCGTTTCTTTGGTCAGGGTGTCGCGCCGGGCCACTTCCACCGTGCCGGAAGCCAAGTCGCGCGGCCCCATCGCGAGGCGCACGGGCACGCCTTTGAGTTCCCATTCGGCGAATTTGAAGCCGGGGCGCAGGGTGTCGCGGTCGTCGATTTCGACGCGTACCCCGCGTGCTTCCAAGGCGGTTTTCATCGTTTCCATCCGTTCCCGCAGGGCCTGCAGTTCGTCATCGCCCCGGTAAATCGGGACCATGACCACCTGGACCGGCGCGAGCCGCGGCGGCAGCACGAGACCGTTGTCGTCGCCGTGCGCCATGATGAGCGCGCCCATCAGCCGGGTGCTGACCCCCCAGGAGGTCGCCCAGACATAGTCCTGCTTGCCGTCCTTCCCGGTGAACTGCACATCGAAACTCTTGGCGAAATTCTGGCCGAGAAAATGCGACGTGCCCGCCTGCAGGGCCTTTCCGTCCTGCATCATGGCTTCGATGGTCAGCGTATCGATGGCCCCGGCAAAGCGCTCGCCCGGGCTCTTGTGTCCGATGATGACCGGGAGGGCCATCACGTTGCGTGCGAAGTCGGCATAGACCTGCACCATCTGTTCGGCTTTGGCTGCGGCTTCTTCCGCCGTGGCGTGTGCCGTATGCCCTTCCTGCCAGAGGAATTCCGCCGTGCGCAGGAACAGCCGGGTTCGCATCTCCCAGCGCACGACATTGCACCATTGGTTGCACAGGATGGGCAAATCCCGCCAGGAAGTAATCCAGTTCTTATAGGTATTCCAGATGATGGTCTCCGAGGTGGGGCGGACAATCAGTTCCTCTTCCAGCCTGGCGGAGGGGTCCACGACGACGCCCTTGCCATCCGGGTTGTTCATCAGCCGGTGGTGGGTCACCACGGCGCATTCCTTGGCGAAGCCCGCCACATGCTCCGCTTCGCGGCTGAAAAAGCTCTTCGGGATGAACAGCGGGAAATAGGCATTCTTGACGCCCGTCTTTTTGAACATGCCGTCCAGAATGCCCTGCATCCTTTCCCAAATCGCATATCCGTAAGGTTTGATGACCATGCAGCCGCGCACGGCGGACTGCTCCGCCAAATCCGCTTTCAGCGCGAGGTCGTTGTACCATTGCGCATAGTTTTCAGAGCGGCTCGTTACTTCTTTTGCCATTGTTATTCTTAAACTTTTTTGCAAATTTGCATCAATAAAGCAAAGCGTGGAAACGATTGCGACATCGCATCCGGATCGTGGAACGATTCTTGCGGAGCAAAGATACAAATTTTATTGATAGGAGGTCACAATATGAAACGTAGCTTGGCGATTTTACTGCCATTACTCGTCACAATGGCATCCTGCGGCACAAGCGCCCAGTATTCCCAGACATATCATGACGGTATCTATTACCCCCAGGGCCAGCAGGTCCGGCTTTATACGGATGAGGAGTTCGCCCTGATGGGCCGGCAGCTATATGAGCAGCGGATGGAGGGTGATTCGACCGCCGTCAGTGAAACGGTGTCTGGCGGGCAGACGATTGTCGTGAACAACTATACGGTGGATTATTCCTGGCCGTGGCTGGCATATTACGCCTATCCGTCCTGGCGGTATTCCTACCCGTACGGGTGGTATGACTCCTGGTACTATGACCGTTGGTATTACGACAACTGGCGTTATGGCTGGTACTACCCGCCGTATGTCCGTCCGCGTCCGTCATACCCTCCCCACCATTATGGCTATGCGGGCCGTTACCAGCCCGGCCGGTATTCCGGCGGTGCGCGGCGCTCGGTCCCGTATGTGGGCGGCGGCAGCCCGCATCACCGTCCCGGCGCTTCCTATTCCGGTTATTCGGGGCGTCCCGGTTCTTCCTATACCCCTTCCGGCAGCTATTACCACCGTCCGGGCGCGTCGGGTTCCGGAACGGGTTCCATCCGTCCCGGCTCTGCCAGTCCTTCGGGCGCATACGCCGGTTCTGGCCGCGGGAGCGGTGCGGGCATCCAGAGCGGCGGTACCAATTACCGCCGTCCCGGTACGGGCGGCAGCCCGTCGTCCTCCTCTTCCGGGAGCGGCAGTTACAGGTCTTCCTCTTCCGGAAGTTCTTCTTCCGCCCGCTCATACAGCGGCAGCAGTTCCTCTGCCCGTTCTTATAGCGGCGGTTCTTCTTCCTCCTATGGCGGGAGTTCTTCTTCCTACGGCGGCGGTTCCCATGGCGGCAGTTCCTATGGCGGCGGCTCGCACGGAGGCGGTGGCCGGAGGTAGGCCATAAAACCTTCTAAAATCCTTCTCTATGAAAAGAAAGCTTCTTTCCGCCCTCTCTGCGCTCGCGTGCATCTTGCCTGCGGGCGCACAGGATATGTATTATGCCAAGGAACTGGGCGCTTCCCATTATTACGGAACGGCGCGTTCCGTGAGCCTGGGCAACGCGATGACGGCGCTGGGCGGCGATCCCGGTGCCGTCGGCCTGAATCCTGCCGGTTCCGCGGTGGCTTCTTACAGCGTGTTCACCCTGACCCCCGGCGTGGTCATTTCCGCCACGTCGTCGGCCTATGCCCCGAATGGTACCCTGTACGAGGATGCACAATCCTATGTCAAACCCCGTATGGCGCTGCCCAACATCGCCCTCGGACTGAATTTCGACAAGACGGGTTCCTTTGTGCGGCGCGTGAGTTTCGGTTTTTATGCCAATACGGTGCATTCTTTCCAGTCTTATACGACGGCTTCCGGCAGGAACGATTTGACTTCCTATGCCGCGATGCTGGCGGCTGCCTCCAACGGGATTGCCCCGGGTAATTTGGGCGGCATCCGCAGCGCCGGGTACAACGCCAACATGTTCGGCTATTACGATGCCGCTGCATGGAAATACATGGCTTCCAATGAGTCACTTTCCGAAGACGGGTCGTATCATTACCTGACGGCCCCCATCGACCAGCGCTCCTGGCACGATACCTACGGCACACATTCCGATATCCTGCTGAACCTGGGTTTCCAGCTGGGGAGCGGCCTGTATGTCGGGGCAAACGTGGGGTTCCCTTCCTACCGTTACCGGCGGGAGGACAGTTTCTTCGAGAGCGCCGCGACGGATGTTTTCCCGGTCAGTTTCGTGGATGAGCAGGGCGGCGTGGTGACAACGAATTACAAGGGCTCTTCGATGGAATACCGGCTGAACACGGACGCTACCGGCATCTATGCCAAGCTGGGCTTCATCTGGCTTCCTGCGGCAGGGCTCCGCATCGGGGCTGCCGTGCAGACGCCTGCGGCGCTGCGGATAAGCGAGAGCTGGCGTTTCGTGGCCGGAAGCGACTATGCCGACCGCAAGTTCAACGGCGGTTTCGAGAACGGCGACAGTTATGACTACAGTCTCCGCACACCCTGGCTGCTGGATTTCGGCCTGGCCTATACGTTTGGCGGTGTGGCGCTGGTGAGCGTGGATTATGAATGGAAAGACTACAGCGTGATGCGCTATGCGGAGCGGACGTCCCGCGGAACGGATTACACGGCGTTTTATGGTGTCAATGAGACCAACCGCCTGTTCTGCGGCGCATCCCATTCCCTGCGGGTGGGAACGGAAATCCGGCCTTTGCCCATGCTGGCGCTGCGGGCGGGGTTCAGCCTGGTGACGGACCCCGAGAAAATCTGGACGGCTTCGGACGGGCAGACCTATACGGCAGATGATTACCTGGATGCGGACGGAAAGCCCCTCCCCGTGATATTGAAGACATACAAATACAAGGAGGCAGCCACGTATGCCTGGTCGCTGGGCGTCGGCTATTCGTCCCCGGGTTCTTTCTTCCTGGATGCCGCCGTGCGGCTGGCCTGTTTTCCGCAGGAATACTTCGCCCCGTATTATTACGGCGGATACGAGGCCGTGGACGGGACGGGACGGAATTGTGGCTATGTCATGCCGATGGAACGTATCGGGCGGCGCCTGTGGGATGTCCTGCTGACGTTCGGCTGGCGTTTTTAGTATTTTTACAGCATGGAATTTACCGCAAGACAACTTGCCGAGGTGCTGAACGGGACGGTGGACGGAAATCCGGACGCGACGGTCAGCACTTTCGCGAAAATCGAACACGGGAAACCGGGCGCGCTCAGTTTCTACGCGAATCCCAAATACGAACAGTACGTCTATACCAGCCGGTCCAGCATCCTGCTGGTCAATGCGGATTTCGTGCCCGCCCATGCGGTGCAGCCGACCTTGGTGCGGGTGCCTGACGCCTATGCCGCGCTGGCCCGGCTGCTGAAATACGTGTCCGAAAGCCGGCGGAAATACCGCCGCCACCGGGGGCGCTGCCGCATCGCCTGGAGCGCCCGTCTGGGCGCCCGGGTATGGGTCGGTGATTTTGTGACCATCGGAAAACGTTGCCGGATAGGGGATTGTACCCGTATCTGCGACAATGTCACCATCGGGGAGGGGACCGTTATCGGGAAGAATTGCATCATCTACCCGGGCGTCCATATTTTCCCGGGCATGGTCATCGGCGACCGGGTTATCCTGCATGCGGGCTGCATCATCGGGGACGATGGCTTCGGCAATGCGAAACGTCCCGACGGAAGCTGGCAGAAAATCGAGCATGTCGGCAACGTCATCATCGGCAACGACGTGGAAATCGGCTCGAATACCACCATCGACAAGGCGCCGATGGAATCGACCATCATCGAAGACGGCGTGCGCATCGACAACCTTTGCCAGATTGCCCATAACGTGGTCGTCGGCAAGAACACGGCGATGGCGGCGATGGTCGGCGTGGCCGGTTCCACGAAAATCGGCGCGAACTGCCTGCTAGCCGGGCAGGTAGGGGTGGTCGGACATCTGGACATCGCGGACGATACGGTGATTGGCGCCCAGTCTGGCGTGACCCGGAGCATCCGCAAGCCCGGGGAGCGTGTCTTCGGCACCCCGGCCATACCGCTGCGTACGTACCTGAAAGCGTATGCCCGTTTCAAACAGTCCGGCGAGGAATAGTGAAAAAATATTCCTACCTTTGCGGACTTTATGAACCAGCGGACACTTAAAAAGGCCTACACATTCGAGGGGAAGGGGCTGCATAGCGGCAACCCCGTGCGTATGACGCTCCGGCCCGCCGCGGCGGGGGAGGGCATTGCGTTCCTGCGGACGGACAAGCATGTCCGCATCCCTGCCGTGGCCGAGTATGTGGCCCGGACGTCCCGGAGCACCTCGCTGGCGTCCGGGCGCGTTTCCGTATCCACCGTCGAGCACGTGCTGTCCGCTTTGTGCGGGCTGGGCGTGGACAACGCCCTGGTGGAGCTTTCCGCCCCGGAAGTGCCGATTCTGGACGGGAGCGCCCTGCCGTATGCGGAAGCCATCCTCGCGGACGGCCTGGCGGAACAGGAGGTTCCGCGGAAGGAACTTTCGATAGGCGAGGCGGTGGAATGCCGGGATGAAAAATCCGGTTCGTGGATTCGCATTACGCCCGCTGAAACCCTGTCCTTCGACATTACGGTGGATTTCAATTCCCGGGTGCTCGGCGTCCAGAAAGTCCATTGGGACCCGTCCGTCGATTACGCGGCCCAAATCGCTCCCTGCCGGACCTTCTGTTTCCTGCACGAAATCCAGTGGCTCGCCACCCTCGGCCTGGTGAAGGGCGGGGATGTGAAAAACGCCATCGTCGTTGTCGAGAAACCGGTTGGCCCCCGTGTAACCGCGGCGCTGGCCCGGCGCTTCGGGCAGAGCGGCCTGGGCGTCACCCCGGCGGGGTACCTCAACAACCTCGAACTGCGCTTCCCGGACGAATGCGGCAGACATAAAATGCTGGATATCATCGGAGACATGTTTCTGGTGGGCGGTTACCTGAAGGCCCGTGTGGAGGGCTACAAACCCGGCCACGCCATCAATACGAAAGCGGCAGCCCTGCTCCGGCAAAAAATCCGGGGAGAAGTCGTCTGAACACGCTCCCGAACCCGCATGAACCTTATCGTCAATCCATAAAAAACAACATTCCAATATGGCAAAAATTCACCCTTTGGCGCTTGTCCACCCCGGTGCGCAACTCGCCGATTCCGTAGAAGTCGGACCTTACGCCTATGTCGATGACCATGTGGAGATTGGCGAGGGGACGAAAATCCTTCCCCATGCGACCGTTTTCCCCTATGTCCGGCTGGGACGGGACTGCTCCGTCTTTCCGGGCGCCGTCGTCGGGGCCATTCCGCAGGACCTGAAGTTCGAGGGGGAAACCAGCTATGTGGAAATCGGCGACCATGTGAACATCCGGGAATGCGCCACCATCAACCGCGGCACGAAGGCCAGCGGGAAAGGTGTTACGAAAATCGGAAGCAACACGCTCATCATGAGTTATGTGCATGTGGCGCACGACTGTCGCGTCGGTGAGCATTGCATCCTGACCAGTTACGTGGGCATCGCCGGGGAGACGGACGTGGACGACTGGGCCATCATCGGAGGCGGCACCAAGGTACACCAGTTTTCCCATATCGGGACGCACGCGATGGTCGGCGGCTGTTCCGCCGTGAACAAAGACATCCCGCCTTACAGCATCTGCGGGCGGATACCCCTGACCTATGCGGGCACCAATATCGTCGGTCTGCGCCGCCGCGGTTTCGATTCCGATGCCATCCGGAACATCAAGGACATGTATGACATGCTCTATTACCAGGGGTACAATTTCTCCGATGCCTGCATGAAAATCGAGGCCGGATTCCCGCCCAGCGTGGAGCGGGACACCATCCTGGAGTTCGTGCGCAATTCCAAGCGCGGCATCATCCGGGCGGGCGACGAGTCCTCGAAGGGTGCCAGCGAATAGTGCTCCTGTCCACGGCATATTTTCCGCCGGTCGCGTATTTCTCCCTCTTGGCCGCTGCGCCCGTGGTGGCGCTGGAGGCCTGTGAGCATTACGGCAAGCAGTCCTGGCGGAACCGCTGCCGCATCCTGACGGCTGGCGGGCCGATGGATTTGCGGGTCCCGGTCTGCCACGGCGGGTCGCGCCTCATTACGGAGGTGCGCATAGATTATGCCACCCCGTGGGTGCGTCAGACCGAGTATGCCATTGAAACGGCGTACGATTCTTCGCCTTTTTTCGCCTATTACCGCGACCCTTTGTTTGCCTTGCTGGAAGCGAAGCCGGAACGCCTGTGGGAACTGAACCTGTCCCTGATTCGTTTTTTCTGCGAGAAAATCGGGCTGGAAGTGCGCGTGGAGCCTACGAAGGCTTTCGTGCCGCCCGGTGCGGACGTGCCGGACGACTGGCGGGAACGCCTGCATCCCAAGCGCCCCTGCCTCGTCCCGGCGAAACCGTATTGGCAGGTTTTCCGGGAGCGCTTCGGCTTCGTGCCGGGCCTTTCCGTGCTGGATTTGCTGTGCAACGAAGGGCCGGAATCCGTTTGCATAATCAAATAAAATTCTTATCTTTGCATCCAGTGATTGAGATAGGGGCCGCGCGGTCCCTGTTTTTTGTGAATAAGGACAACGGATGAAACGGGAAGAATTGCAGGAAGTGGCTTCGGCTGCGGCGGCCCGGCGGGGCTGCACACTCGGCGAATTGCTGTTCAACGATGACGAAAACATCTTCGAACTGGTGCTGGACAAGGAAAACGGCGCCGTGGACTTGGAAGACTGCGAATATGTCCACCGGGCCGTGCTGGCCGCCTTTGACCGGGACATCGAGGACTATGCCCTCACCGTCGGTTCCCGGGGTATCGGCGCGGAGGAAGCGGACGAGTTGCTGAAAACGATGTAGCGATATAGATAAACATCAATATAATGGAAAAAGAACAAGTAATTACCCTCATTGACGCCTTCAAGGACTTCAAGGAAGAGAAGAACATCGACAGGACGGTGATGCTCGCCGTGCTCAAGGACGTGTTCAAGACGCAGCTGGCCAAGACCTACGGGTCTGCCGACAATTTTGACGTCATCGTCAATGTGGACAAGGGAACCTGTGAGATTTACCAGGAATTTGAAATCGTGGAGACGGTGGAGAATCCCAATGCGGAAATGACCCTCGAACAGGTCATTGCGGAGACCGGGGATGACGATTACGCCATCGGGGAGCAGTATTCCAAGCTCCTGCCCCTGTCCGCTTTCGGGCGCCGCGGCATCCTGAACATCCGGCAGAACCTGCAGGGACGCATCATGGACCTTGAAAAGGCCAATGTGTACAAGAAATACCTCGACAAGGTCGGGGAACTGTTTTCCGGCGAGGTGTACCAGACCTGGAGCAAGGAGGTCCTGATTCTGGACGAGGATGGGAACGAACTGCATATTCCCAAGGACGAGCAGATTCCCGGGGAGCGTTTCAAGAAGAGCGATTCCATCCGCGCCATCATCAAGAGCGTGGAACTGCGGAACAACACGACGCCCTACATCACCCTGAGCCGGACGAGCAACGAATTCCTCGAGCGCCTGTTCGAACAGGAGGTGCCGGAAATCGCCGACGGGCTGATTACCGTCAAGAAAGTGGTGCGCGTACCCGGTGAGCGGGCGAAAGTGGCGGTGGAGTCCTATGACGACCGCATCGACCCCATCGGCGCCTGTATCGGCGTGAAGGGCAGCCGTATCCTCGGTATTGTCCGGGAGCTCCGCAACGAGAACATCGACGTGATTCAGTGGAGCCAGAACCCGCAGGTGATGATTCAGCGTGCCCTGAATCCCGCGCACGTGTCCTCCATCGACATGGGGAACGATCCGGACGAAAAGGTCAAGGTCTATATGCAGCCGGAAGAGGTCAAAAAAGGCATCGGCCGCAGGGGTGTCAACATCACCCTTGCCGGTATGCTGGTGGACCGGGAAATCGAGGTCTGGCGCGAGTTGCCGAAGGGTCAGCAGGACGATGAGGAAGACGATGTGGCCATCGACGATTTCGCGGATGTCATCGACCAGTGGGTCATCGACAAACTGAAGGGCATCGGCTGCGATACCGCGCGGAGCGTGCTGGCCCTCTCGCCGGAGGATGTCGCCCTGCGGGCGGATTTGGAAGACGAGACGGTGGAAGAAGTGCGTCGGATTTTCCAGGCCGAATTTGAAGATTGACAAATATAAAAGGGGTTATCAATGGCAGAAATCAGATTAAGCAAACTTGTAAAGCAATTCAACGTCGGGCTGGGCGATCTCGTCTCCTTCCTGCGGAAGCAGGGCGTGGAGGTGGACGAGAACCCGAATGCCAAAGTGTCCGATGAGCATATTCCTGCGCTGACCAAACAGTTCGGAAAGGATTTGGAAGCGTTGGAGCAGGCCCGGAACGTGGACATCAAGCTCAACGAGATTTTGGAGAAGACGGGGAAGCGTACGCCCCGGCAGGAAGAGGAGGAAGAGGAATATACGGAACGGGAAATCACCATCAAGACCAATATTCTCAACAATGCCCGGAAAGAGGAACCCGCCCCGGCTCCCGCGCCGCAGCCGAAACCTGCGCCGCAGCCCGCGCCCAAGGCGGAACCGAAGCCGGCCCCTGCTCCGGAAGCCCGT
>JAGAFI010000053.1 GCA_017612675.1 Bacteroidales bacterium | reverse complement strand
TCGGCATATTTCCTTTCGCCTGTACTGTATAGGGTCAGATTCGCTCCGGCTCCTGCCGCTTCCTCCGGAGGGCAAAGACAGCGGTCATCGATGACAAAGGGGAAACCGCCCGGCAGGGGAGCCTGCAGCGAGCCGTACGTACGGACGAACAGCAGGCATTCCGCCTGTGCTGCCTCCGCCGTATGGGGCGCGATGCACAGGGTTTCGGCATCGATGTCGGCAAAGACCGTTTCTTTTCCGGCCATGCGGATGGTATCCAGTACATCCGGGCATATGTTGGCCGGGCACAACACCCGGCGGATGGGGTTGGACAGCAGGAAATTGTACAGGATGCAGGATGCCCGGTATGCGCGGACGTCTCTCATGGGACAGGGATAAAAGGTTTGTCGCTTTGCCAAATCAGGTAGCCGCTGCGGTCTGCGCTGCTGCGGATGGCGCGCAATTCGGACGATGTCCGGACAGCGCGGATAATCTCGGGATGCCTTTCCGGATGCGCCATCCATTTTTCCAGCCAGGCCGTTTCTTCGGAGAGGAACCAGACGCCGGCGTGTTTGAACGGATGCCGCAAGACAGGTTCTTGAAAATATCCCAGGGCGATTTCAATGACCCCCTGCACGAAATCATATCCCGTGGACAGGCGCACCAAATCGGCGCCGATGAAATCTCCTCCCATCCGGGCACCGATTTCAATGATGCGGACCTCCCCATCCCCTGTGATTTTACATTCGGCATGGGAAGCCCCGTTTTCGATATGCATGGCGTCCAGGGCATCGGACACCACGGCCTGCAGCCTGGCTTTCGCCTCCTGCGGGAGCGTACTGGGCTGCTGGTGGGCGAGTTCCACATAATAGGGCGCCCCTGTCGTGGTCTTGTCCGTCATTTGCAGGATATGGTGTTTCCCGTGCCAGGAAATGGTCTCGATGCTGTGTTCGCTCCCGGAGACGAATTCTTCCACGATGGCCTGTTTGGAAAAGGAATACCCGACAGCCCGCCGGATGGCCTCCGGCAAGATGTCCGGGGACGCCACTTCCGTGACGCCCAAACTCCCGGACCGGTCCGTGGGCTTGACGATGAGGGGCCAGGAAAAAGATGCGACAGCTGCGGGAACATCCCCGTTGCTGACACAGAAATGCGGAGAGGGAAGGCCATGCTGCTCAAAACAGCGGCGCATCCGGTATTTGTTGGTCATCAGGCCGCTGTAGGCACTGTCATTGCCGGTAAGCCCCATGGCTGTCGCCACGTAATTGACCGTAACCACCGCCGTATCGGATGCAATGGAACAAATCCCGTCGATGCCGATTTCCCGGCATTTCGCCAGAATCGCCTCTTTCTCGATGATGGAAACGGGATAGAAGAAGTCTGCATATTCCCGGCATACGGCCCCTTCTTCCCAGGCGAAGCAATGGGTCTCGATTCCCATTTCCCGGGCTTTCTGCACAAGCGGCAACTGCAGGTATGAAGCGCCGATAACGGCCAGTTTCCGTTTCATCCTTTTTTCAATACGTGTCCCAAAAAGCGATACATTTCCCTGTTCAGCAGCCAGCTGTAGGCAAAGTAGGCGCCGCTGAACACGACGCATCCGCCGATAAGGTCTGCCCAGTGGTTACCCGGCAGGGGAGAAGCGAAGCCGAAAACCGGCGTCACCGCAAAAAACAGGTGCCAGACCAGGGCGGTAAGCGCCGACAGGACGGCACAGGAAAACCCCCGGGACAAGGCGCCGCAATATTCCCCGGCGGTGATGCCGGACAGGGGATAAATCAATATACGCCAGTATATAAAGAAGAATACAAGCTGCAGGACAACTTGCGAATACGCGACGGAATTCGGGGTGCCGAAACATTTGGCGGCGATGAAAACGGCCAGCGGCGCACAGCAGACGCGGATAATCGTCCATTTGAAACTCAAATCGGTCCGCCCCTTGGCAATGACGAGGTTGCCGGCGGGATTGCCGACCGAGGCAAACATTCCCCAGAAGCAGAGAATCCGCAGGAACGGCGCGGCCCCCTGGTATTTCTCACTGAGGAAAAGCACCACCACCGGGTCTGCAAACACGAAAAATGCCGCCAGCACCGGGAAATTGACGAGGGCGACAATCCGCAGGATACGCAGGTAGTTTTCCTTGACCGCTTCGGCGGAGTCCTGCAACTTGGCGAGGATGGGCGTGGCGACGGAATTGATGATGGGGGAGATTACCTTCATCGTCTTGAGCGCCAGCTCCTTGCCCATGTTGTAGAGGCCGAGGGTTTCCATCCCGAAGAAGCGCCCCACCAGCAGGACGTCGATTTTGTAACTCACATAGTCCAGCAGTTGCGCCCCGGTATCATAGAGCCCGATTTTGAAATAGTCCTTGATTTCCGCGAAATTGAAATGCCAGCGGATGCGGAACTGCTTCCTGCCCGCGAGGGAAAAGATGAGGGCATTCACCGCACCGGTGGCAATTCCCGGCAGGATGAGGGCATAGATGCCGAAACCTAGCACGGCAAACAGCACCGTCAGGGCAAATCC
>JAGAFI010000052.1 GCA_017612675.1 Bacteroidales bacterium | reverse complement strand
ATGCCGATGGCGCGGATGAAGGGCAGCTGTCCGTTTTCCGCCCGTTTGACTTTCCAGTCCCCTTCCCCGAAATCGGGTACGCGCATCGCATAATGGCAGCCGGACAGCAGGGTCTTCCGGACATCTTCATACCGGGCAGAGGGGGTGTTGAGATAGTTGCAGCGCCGGGCGATGCGTTTGTGGTTCCGGCTGTCGTGGCAGTCGTCGTTGGTCAGGATGCCCGAATAATGGCCCGCGCTGAGGGCTTCGTCCCAGTGGCGCAGTTCCGTACTGATGCCGGAATCCGCCTCCATGAAACGATATCCCGTCAGCAGCGCCATGCTCCGGGCTGTCGTGTGCAGGGTCCTGTCCGGGTGGTTCATCACGAGAAAATCGGCATCCCCCCCCAGCAGGTCGTATTGCCACTGCTTCTGGGAGGGAAACAGGGGCAGCAGGTGGTCGAACCACAGCACGCGGGACGGGGCGAACACCAGTTTGTGGAATTTGAACAGGCTGTAGCCGTGTTCATATACCCGGATTTCCAGGGTGCTGTCATAAGGGTGGCGCGTCAATGCGTTGTGGTTGGAAAACGCGAGGATGCCGTAGCCGAGTTTTGCGTAGTCGTCATATACGACGGCGGGGTATTCCGGACACTCGTTCAGCGGACCGTCCACCCGCGTGTGGGTGTGGAAATTGGCGCGCGTCCACCCCAGCGTCGTATCCAAATCCGCATAGGGATTGTAGATATCCGGCCCTTCGAAGGGCTTCGGTGCGGCAAACCGGTACACCGGCGACACGCTGAAAAGCAGGAGGACCACCCCCGTCAGCAGGAGCGCACCGGCCAGGATTTTTGCAATGGCTTTCATGGAAGCAAAGGTAGGAATTTCCCCTGAAATCCACACTTTGAAAAAAAGTGTTATCTTTGTGGGTTATGAATAAACTTTTGAATGATATCTGCGGTCGGTATTCCCGCGCAGAGGAAGCCCGGGCGAAAGGGATTTATCCGTATTACCGTCCGATTTCCTCGGGGCAGGACCCTGTCGTGACGATGGCAGACGGACGGAAAGCCCTGATGTTCGGTTCCAATTCCTATCTCGGCCTTTCGGACGACCCGCGCCTCAAGGAGGCGGCCGTCGCAGCCATACAAAAATACGGAACCAGCTGTTCGGGCAGCCGTTTTCTCAACGGAACGCTCGACCTGCATGAAGAGTTGGAAGCCAAACTCGCCAAATTCGTCGGCAAGGAAGAAGCCGTCACCTACAGCACCGGTTTTCAGGTGAACCTCGGCGTCGTAAGCAGCCTCGGGATTCGGGACGGGTATGTCCTCCTTGACGAATACGACCACGCCTGCATCATCGACGGCGCCCGGTTGAGTTTTAGCAAGGTGCTGAAATTCAAGCATAACGATATGGTTTCCTTGGAGCAGAAACTCAAAGTCTGCGAGCCGGAAGCCCTGAAGCTCATCGTGATTGACGGCGTGTATTCGATGCACGGCGATTTGGCCCTGCTGCCGGAAATCTGCGCCTTGTGCGAGCGTTACAATGCCGCGCTGATGATCGATGACGCCCATTCGCTCGGTGTTTTCGGCGAAAATGGTTCCGGGACGGCCAGCCATTTCGGCCTGACAGAAGAGACCGACCTTATCATGGGCACCTTCTCCAAGAGTTTCGGCTCGCTGGGCGGCTTCATCGCCGGCAGCCGGAAGGTCATCGAATTGCTCAAGCACACGTCCCGTTCCCTGATTTTCAGCGCGTCCATGACGCCGGCGACCGTTGCCGCCGCTTCCAAGGCCCTGGACATCATGCTGGAAGAGCCGGAGCGCCGCGAGCATCTGTGGGACCTGACGCATTATGCCCACCAGGCATTCCGCCAGAACGGATTCGACATCAACGAGACCCAGTCGCCCATCATTCCGCTGATGGTGCGCGATACGGACAAGGCGATGGCCATCGTCACGATGGCACTGGACGAAGGCGTGTTCATCACCCCCGTCATCGCACCGGCCGTTCCGGAAAAGGACGTGCTCATCCGTTTCGCGCTGATGGCCACCCACAGCCGCGCCCACATTGACGAGGCCGTGGAAAAACTCACGCGGATTTTCCGCCAATTGGACATCATCGCATAATGGTCATTCTGATTACCGGCATTACGTCCGGCTTCGGCAAAGCCATGGCCGAGCGCCTGTCCGCCGACGGACACACCGTGTACGGCACCCACCGCAGCGCCCGGGAGTTCCTGCCCGGCGTCCGCTACATCCGGGCGGATGTCTGCCGGGAAGAAGACTGCAAGGCCGCCGTGGACGAAGTCCTGGAGAAAGAGGGACGTATCGACGTGTTCATCAACAACGCCGGCATGGGCATCGGCGGTCCGCTGGAGTTCTGCTCGCTGGAAGATGCGCAGCGCCAGATGGACGTCAATTGGATGGGCATGGTGCGCTGCCTGCATTACGTGCTGCCTGCAATGCGGCGGCAGGGAGGCGGCAAAATCCTTTGCTTCAGTTCGATAGGTGGCCTGATGGGGCTTCCGTTCCAAGGCTTGTATTCCGCCAGCAAGTTCGCCATCGAGGGCTATTGCGAGGCGCTGCGCCTGGAAGTGCAGGGCTTCGGCATCCAGGTCGTCGTCATCGAACCGGGCGATTTCGCCACGCAGTTCACGGCCCAGCGCAAATCCGTGTCTTCTGAAGAAGCGCATGCGGTGTACCGCCGCTATGCGGATTCCCTCAAAAGCATCGAAAAAGACGAGACCGGCGGGCTCAAACCGGCGTATCTGGCCGGAAAGATTTCCCGTATCATACGCAAGAAACGCCCGGCTTACCATTATGTCATCGCGACCTTGGAACAACGGCTTTCCGTCACGCTGAAAGCCATCCTGCCCCCCTGCCTGTTCGCCAAAATTCTCGGCAGTTACTATAAATTATAAGATAAAAAATACTACCTTTGCACCCTATTTTGGAAAATTTTTAATATATTGATATTTATGCAAAGTAAAGGAGCTATCAGACTTGTCGCAATTCTGCTCGCCATCGCCTGTATCTGGCAACTTTCCTTTACCCTGGTGACGAACATCCAGGAAAGGAAGGCCGACAAGACGGCGGACGAACGCGTAGCGGCATTCGAGCAGAGTCCCGCCTTCAGCAAGGTGGCGCAAGAGGACCAGGCATATTTCCTGGATTCCCTCAAAAAGGACGAAGTGAAGAGATACACGGATTCCGTCTCCTCACAGAAAGTATATTTCGGCTATACCTATAAGGATGTCAAAGCCAAGGAAGTGAACCTCGGCCTGGACCTCAAGGGAGGTATGAACGTGATGCTGCAGGTGCAGCTCGAAGACCTCGTGAAAGCCATTTCCGGCGGCAATACCAGCCCCGAATTCCTGCAAGCCCTCCAGCTGGCGAAAGAGCGCAGCATCAATTCCCAGTCGGACTACATCACCCTTTTCGCGGAAGCGTGGAAAGAAGTGGCCGGCGGCCAGCGGCTCTCGCAGGTGTTCGGCACGTATGAAATGCGTGACCAGATCAAGCCCGAATCCACAGACGAACAGGTGGTGGCCGTCATCAAGCAGGAAGCGGAAAGCGCCATCGCCAATTCCTTCAACGTTCTCCGCAACCGTATCGACCGTTTTGGCGTCACCCAGCCGTCCATCCAGAAGCTCGGAAGCTCCGGGCGCATCCTCGTGGAACTCCCGGGTGTCAAGGAGCCGGAGCGCGTCCGCAAACTGCTCCAGGGTACGGCATCCCTCGAATTCTGGACCACGTTTGACGCAGCGGAAATCATGCCTTATATGCAGGAAGCCAACGCTTTGCTGGCCCAGTTGAACAACGCAGGGGCGGAAGAAGCGGAAGCGCAAAAAGAAACTGGCGACATCGTGGCCGAGGAACTGGATGCCCAGCCTTCGGAAGAAGCGGACATCAACGCCTATAAGCGGGCAAATCCCCTGTTTGCCGTGCTCCAGCCCTCCAATTACCGGGGCAATGCCTGTGTCGGTTTCGCGGCTGCCGCGGATACCGCGCTGGTAAACCGCTATCTCAGCAATGCACAGGTGGCGTCCCTTTTCCCGCCGGAATTCCGTCCGATGTGGTCCGTCAAGCCGTCGGAATACATGCAGAGCGACAATATCTTCGAGCTCATCGCCATCAAGGCGTCCAACCGGGACGGCAAAGCCCCGCTGGACGGTGATGTCGTGACGGATGCCCGGGTCACCACCAACGAGCGGCGCGGCGGCAGCCCCACCGTTTCGATGACGATGAACGCAGAGGGCTCCAACATCTGGGCGCGGCTGACCAAGGAGAATATCGGCAAGCAGATTGCCATCGTCCTCGACGGTGCGGTCTATTCCTACCCGACCGTGAACACCGAGATTACCGGCGGTTCCTCCGAAATCAGCGGCAACTTCACGATGGAAGAAGCCACCGACCTGACCAACGTGCTCAAATCCGGCAAACTGCCCGCTCCCGCCACCATCGTGCAGGAACAGGTCGTCGGTCCGTCCCTGGGTGCCGAATCCATCCGCAGCGGCTTGATTTCCTTTGTCATTGCCTTCCTGCTGGTGTTGCTTTACATGGTGCTCTTCTACAAGGGCGCCGGCCTGGTGGCGGATGTCGCCTTGCTGACCAACGTCGTCCTGCTGTTCGGTACCCTCGCCTCTTTCGGCGCCGTGCTGACCCTGCCGGGTATCGCCGGTCTGGTCTTGACGCTGGGTATGGCCGTGGACGCCAACGTGATTATCTATGAGCGCATCAAGGAAGAAATCAAGGCAGGCAAGGGTCTGGGCAAAGCCGTCACGGACGGTTATCGGAACGCCTATTCCGCCATCATTGACGGACAGGTGACGACCCTGCTGACCGGTCTGGTGCTGTTCTTCTTCGGCAGCGGCCCCATCAAGGGCTTCGCCACGACGCTCATCATCGGTATCATCACTTCCGTGCTCACCTCGATTTTCATCACGCGCCTGATTATCGACGACCGCATCAACCGCGGCAAGAACATTTCGTTTGAAAACAAGGTGACGCGCAATTTCCTCAAGAACACCCGTATCGACTTCATCAAGGGGCGCCGGATTTCCTACATCGTTTCCAGCGTGCTCATCGTCATCGCCATTGCGTCCATCTCCATCAAGGGCTTTACCTACGGTGTGGACTTCACCGGCGGCCGTACCTATGTCGTACGTTTTGACCGGGATGTGACGGCGGAAGAAGTCCGGGCGGCTGTGGAAAAGACCTTCAATGCGGCGGATCCCACTTCCTCCGTGGAGGTCAAGCAGTTCGGCGGTGAAAGCCAGATGAAAATCACGACTTCCTACAAGGTGGGAGACGACTCTTCCCTCGTGGATGCCGAGATTGAAGGCATGTTGTTCGAGTCCCTCAAGGGCTTCTATGCCAGTGAGCAGTCTTTCGATGATTTCAAGGATACGGCGAACAATCCCAACGGTATCATCAGTTCCGACAAGGTGGGCGCCTCCATCGCGTCCGACATCAAGCGGAGTGCCGTCATTTCGGTTATCCTCGCCCTGCTGATTGTCTTTGCCTACATCGCATGGCGGTTCAAGGGCTGGAACTGGGGTCTCGGCGGCGTCGTTTCATTGGCGCATACGGCCATCATCCTGATTGGTTTCTTCTCCCTGTTCAGCGGAATCCTGCCGTTCAACCTCGACGTGGACCAGACATTCATCGCAGCCATCCTGACCATCATCGGATATGCCATCAATGATAACGTGGTTATCTTCGACCGTATCCGTGAGAACCTGCAGCTGCACCCCAACGATGATTTCAAGGAGATGGTGAACAAGTCCCTCAACCAGACGCTTACCCGTACGGTCAATACGTCCGTATCGACCCTCCTCCCGATGCTTGCCATCGCTTTCTTCGGCGGTGAATCCATCCGGGGCCTGTCCGTAGCGCTCTGTCTCGGTATCATCATCGGTACCTATGCGTCCATCATGATTGGTACGCCGATTATGTATGACAGCACCGTCCGCGCCCTGAAACAGAAAGCGGTAAAGAAGAAATAAGACGCTTTTTCGGTAAAAAAGCACCCGGT
The DNA here is from genome assembly GCA_017612675.1 of Bacteroidales bacterium. GTDB lineage: Bacteria > Bacteroidota > Bacteroidia > Bacteroidales > UBA932 > Cryptobacteroides. The sequence continues at coordinate 24,030 of JAGAFI010000052.1, read as the reverse complement.
CCGTTGACGAGCCGGGTGTTTTTTATTACATTTGTGCTATGCAAGAAAAGACGACGTTTGCACAGTTGGGGCATATCGAGGCGGTCCGGCAATTGATGGAAGAAAGCGGTTTCCGTCCCGTTCCCGAGCCCCTGCGCGTCAAAGCCCGGGCCGGCGACCAGGTGGTGAATGCCGACAGGACCCTGTTGGAAGGCATCGATTTCGACCTGGTCTATTTCCCGCTCAAACACCTCGGCTACAAGGCCGTCCTGGCGCCGACCGGAGAGTTGTATGCGGCGCTTGCCCGGCCCCGGACGCTGCGCGTTACCCTCGGCATCTCCGCAAAACTGGATTTTTCCGCCATACGGGAGCTTTGGAGCGGGGTTTGTGCCGCTGCCCGCGAGCACGGTTATGAACAGATATCCCTGCATTTGCAGGCCTCCCAGAACGGGCTTTGCCTCCACTTGTCCGCTTGTGGTATCCTGTCGAAACTGACGGCTGCCCGCCTTCCGAAGCCGGAGAGCAAGGACCTGCTGTGCGTATCCGGCAGCTTGGGCGCCGCTTTGCTGGGCTTGCGGCTGCTGGAACGGGAGAAGCGCAGCTTCGAACAGGGGACCGGCGAGCGGCGCGAGGAACTGGAACGCTACCGGATGCTCGTGGCTGCCTACCTGAAGCCGGAATTGCCTGCCGGGATTGTGGAGCAGTTGGAAGAGGCCCAAATCCTGCCCTCCTGCGCATGTTTCGTTACCGACGGGCTGGCAGACGCCCTGTTGCGCCTGCGCCGCCGCAGCGGGCTTGGTGCCAAGGTATATGCCGACCGGATTCCCTTTGAAGGCAACAGCTTCGCCCTGGGGAAAGAATTGGGACTGGACCCGGTATCGGCGGCCATGAACGGCGGGGAAGACCATCGCCTGCTGCTAGCCATTCCCATCCTGTCCTATGAAAAATTCCGCAAGGATTTCCAGACTTTCGACATCATCGGCCATTTGGCACAGCCGGATGCCGGCTGCGTGCTGGTGACACCGGACGGCATCGAACATGCCGTATCCGCCCCGGGCTGGAACACGGCAGAAAATGCTTAACTCTTTATATGATTGATATGAAAAAAATGCTTGTCATTGCGGCGGCCCTGGTGCTCGGTGCATCTGCCGCCCACGCGCAGGATTGGCTTGGTTCCTTCCTGAAAACCGCCACCGAACAGGTCGGCGACATCATCTCCGGCAGCAGTGCCGTCTCTTCCGCCCTCGATATCAAGGGGACGTGGAAATACAAGGGCTGTGCCATCGAAACCAGCAGCGACAATGTCCTGGCGGGTCTCGCCGGCAGTCTCGGCAGTTCTTCGATTGAATCGAAAGTGGACGGTTATCTCGCCAAGGTCGGTATCAAGGCCGGCGCTGCCACGTTCCAGTTCAACGAAGATGGTTCTTTCACGCTGATTGCCGGTAAAATCAGCATTCCCGGCACATGGACGAAAGAGGGCACGAAACTCACCATCAATTTCTGCAAGCTCTTCACGTTCAAGCTTGTCGGTACCATCAAGGGCACCAGTACGGGTTGCGAAATCCTGTTTGAATCGGAGAAGTTCCTGCAGTTCGTCCAGAAAGTGGCCAATGTCATCGGCAGCGTCACTTCCCAGAACGGCGCATCCGCCCTTTCCGGCTTGTTGAACAACGTGAACGGCCTGAAACTCGGCTTTAAGTTAAGCAAATAGTTTCTTCCCCACGCTGTAGCGTATTCCCAGTCTTTCCAGTCCGGCGATGAGTTCGTTTGAGACGGAGACTGGGAATTTTTTGCTGACAAACGTTATCCGGTAACCCGACGGTGTGTCGGACAGGTGGACGGACAGGGGCGTTTTGCCCGGATGTTCTGCCAGCAGCTTGCGCAGGTCTTTGCGGAAAGCGGGCGAGAGCGAAGCGGAATCCACATGGACGGAAAAGCCCGTGAGAAGTTGGTCCGCCACATTCCCCAGCAACAGGATTTGCTTGACCTTGAATGCATAAGGGGCAGTCTTGCCGGCCTTCCGTTCTTCCGGTTTCAGGAAAAAGCGGGGGGCGATTTCTCCGTCCAGGAACAGCTGTGTGCCCGTCTGCATGAAGCCCATGAAGTGTTCATAGTCCTTGCCGAACAACGTCAGTTCGTATCGGCCGGAATAGTCTTCCAGCGTTACCTTGGAGCCCTGTGCGCCGCTTTTGGTCGTCAGGGGTTTGTTTTCAATGACGATTCCGGCTGCGCAGATGTGCATTTTTTCTGCCTGTGCCTGCTCGCATTCGTTTTTCTTTGTATTCAGGTTGCCCAGCGGACAGTTGGTAAACTGCCCGATTTCAAAGGAATACTTGTCCAGCGGATGGGCGCTCAGGTACATGCCTCCGAATTCTTTTTCCTGCTGTAGCAGGACCATCTGGTTTTCCTCTCCGGGAAAAGCCGGCATTTCGGGGCGTACGGGCTTGAGTTCCTCCACTTCCCCGAACAGGGAACTGGCGCTGTCCATCGTATCGTTGCGGTAAAGTTCAGCATAATGGACCAGCGCATCGATGAAACGCTCGCCGCTCCGCATGGGGGCAAAGAACTGGCTGCGCTTATAGCCGAAGGAATCGAAAGCCCCGGCATAGACGAGGATTTCCAGGGAATGCAGGTTGACCATCCCCGCCATGCGCTCCATGAAATCCCAGGCATCCAGGAACGCGCCATGTTCGTTGCGCTCTTTGATGATGGCCGACACCACGTTTTCGCCGAAACCTTTCAAGCCGTTGAGGCTGAAACGGATATCGCCTGATTTGTTGACGGAGAACGCCATGTCGGACTCGTTCACATCCGGACCGAGTACCCGGATGCCGTTCCGCTGGCAGTCCGCCATGATTTCCTTGAGCTCTTCCATGTCGGCGACGTTCTGGGTCAGGTTCGAGGCTTGGAACTCGGACGGATAGTGCGCTTTGAGCCATGCGGTCTGGTAACTCACCCACGCATAGCAGGTGGCGTGGGACTTGTTGAACGCGTATTTGGCAAACGCCTCCCAGTCGCTCCAGATTTTTTCCAGCGTCTCTTTCGGGTGGCCGTTTTTCATGGCCCCTTCCATGAAAGACGCCTTGAGCTTGTCCATCACGTCCTTTTTCTTTTTGCCCATCGCCTTGCGGAGCGTATCCGCCTTGCCTTTGGTGAAACCGGCCAGTTTCTGGGACAGGCGCATGACCTGCTCCTGGTACACCGTTACGCCATAGGTTTCCTTCAGGTATGCCTCCATGTCCGGCAGGTCATAGGCGATGGCTTTGGCGCCTGTCTTGCGGGCCACGAAATCCGGGATATAATCCATCGGGCCGGGCCGGTAGAGGGCGTTCATGGCAATCAGGTCTTCGAAGCGCTCCGGCTGCAGTTTCATCAGCCATTCCTTCATGCCGCCTGATTCAAACTGGAACACGCTCTTGGTGTCGCCCCGGGAATACAGGGCGAAGGTTTCGGGGTCGTCGATGGGGATTTTTTCAATGTCTATCTCTTTCCCGAAACGGGTCTTGACGAGGGCCAGGCAGCGGTCGATGATGGACAGGGTCTTGAGGCCGAGGAAATCCATCTTCAGCATGCCGACATCTTCGATTTTGGTGCCTTCGTACTGGCTGACCCATACTTCCTGGTCCGTTGCCTTGTCCTTGCCCGTCGTGATGGGGATATAATCCGTCAGGTCGCCGCGTCCGATAATCATGGCACAGGCATGGATTCCCGTCTGCCGGATGCAACCTTCCAATTGCAGGGCATACTGGAGCACTTCGCGGACGAGCGGGTCACCCGTTTCATACTCCTGCTTGAGTTCCGGGATGTATTTGACGCAATTGGCAAGCGAGGGCTTCTTTTCTTCGTCTTTCCCGTTTTCCTTGACCGTGAACGAGCGGTCCGGAATCATCTTCGTCAGCCGGTTCGATTCCGGACTGCTGAGCTTGCTGATGCGGGCCACGTCCTTGACGGCCATTTTTGCCGCCATCGTGCCGAATGTGATGACGTGCGAGATATGGTCGGCGCCGTAGCGCTCCTGCACGTACTGGATGACCCGGTAACGCCCTTCATCGTCGAAATCCACGTCGATATCCGGCATGGAAATGCGTTCCGGATTCAGGAAACGCTCGAAGAGCAGGTCGTAGCGGATGGGGTCGAGGTTGGTGATACCCAGGCAGTACGAGACCATGGAACCTGCCGCGGAGCCGCGCCCCGGACCGACGGAAACGCCGTTTCTCCGGCCCCAGTTGATGAAATCCTGCACGATGAGGAAGTAATCCGGAAATCCCATGTAGGAAATGGTCATCAGTTCGGACTGCAGGCGCTCCGCCTGTTCGGGGGTCAGGATTTCGCCGTAACGCTTGCGTGCACCTTCGTAGGAGAGGTGGCAGAGATAGGCGACGGAATGGCAGAAATCGTCGCCCCGGTATTTGCGGTCCACCTCGTTCCCTTGTTTGTCCAGGATGATTTCATCCTTGCCGTTGTCGATGATATCCCGGTATTTTTCCTCGTATTGCGCGATGTCCGCGAGGAAGGAGGGATCGATTTCAAATCGCGGCAGGACATGTCCCCGGTCGATGGAATAATGCTCCACCTTGTCCAGCACTTCCATCGTGTTGGCCAGAGCTTCCGGATGCTCCGGGAACAGTTGCAGCATCTCTTCCTCGCTTTTGAGGTATTCCTGCTGCGTATAACGGAGGCGTTTCGGGTCATCCACCATCGAATTGGTCGTCAGGCAGATCAGCCGGTCATGCGCCGGCCCGTCCTCCTTGCGGATGAAATGCACGTCGTTGGTGGCGACGACCTTGACGCCGTGTTTTTCGCCGAGACGGAAAATTTCCTCCGTATAGGTCTTCTGGGCTTGGTAGAGTTCGGAAAACTTCTGCTGTGCCTCCGGGGGAAGGCCGGTCACTTGGCTCGGATGCAGCATCACCTCCAGGTAATAATCTTCCCCGAACACCCGTTTGTGCCAGGCAATCGCCTGGTCCACGCCCGTTTCGTCCCCGGCGAGGATGCCTTGGGGAATCTCGCCCGCAAGGCAAGCCGAGCAGCAGATCAGGTCTTCGTTGTAGCGCTCCAGCACTTCGTGGCTGACACGCGGCTTGTAATACATGCCCTCGATGTGGCCGGTGGACACGATTTTCATCAGATTCTTGTAGCCGTTGTAATTCTTGGCGAGCAGAATCAGGTGATAGTACCGCTTGTGTTCATTGTCCTTGAGGTGCATGTCGTAATGCCGCGTCACATAGACTTCGCACCCGATAATCGGCTTGATTTCCGGAAATTTCTTGGCGACGTCGCAGAAATCTTTGACGCCGTACATGTTTCCGTGGTCGGTGATGGCCAGACCGCTCATGCCGAGCTCTTGCGCCCGCTCGAACAGCTTGGTGATATCAGACATTCCATCCAGGATGGAATACTGGGTGTGGACGTGCAGATGAACAAAGGACATACGAAACAAATATACATAAAAACGCCCGACCTTTCAAGGGCCGGGCGCGCATTGTTGACAACTTTTTACAGGTTCCGCAGCAAGACGTTGAGGCTGACTTTTTTCTCGATCATCTCGTGCAGCCGGTCGATGGGAACCCGCTCCTGCGTCATCGTGTCCCGCTCGCGCACCGTTACGCAGCGGTCTGTCAGCGACTCGTGGTCCACGGTGATGCAGAACGGCGTGCCGATGGCATCCTGCCGGCGGTAGCGCTTGCCGATGGAGTCCTTTTCCTCATACTGGCAGTTGAAATCGTATTTCAGGTCGTTCATGATTTCCTGGGCAAGTTCAGGCAGGCCGTCTTTCTTGACCAGCGGAAGCACGGCGGCCTTGACAGGCGCCAGCGGCGCGGGGATGCTGAGCACCACCCGCGTCTCGCCGTTCTCCAATTGTTCCTCGTGGAACGCATGGCTCAGCACGGCCAAGACCATCCGGTCCACCCCGATGGACGTTTCCACCACATAGGGCGTATAGGCCTTGTTTTCTTCGGAATCGAAATACTCGATTTTCTTGCCGGAGAACTTCTGGTGGTTGCCCAAATCGAAGTTCGTGCGGCTGTGGATGCCTTCCAATTCCTTGAAACCGAAGGGGAAGTTGAACTCGATATCCGTGGCGGCATTGGCGTAGTGCGCCAGTTTCTCGTGGTCGTGGAAACGGTAATTCTCTGCTCCCATCCCGATATTGACATGCCATTTCATCCGCTGTTCCTTCCACTTGGCGAACCATTCCAGCTCGGTGCCGGGTTTGATGAAGAACTGCATTTCCATCTGTTCGAACTCCCGCATCCGGAAGATGAACTGCCGGGCGACAATCTCGTTTCGGAACGCCTTGCCAATCTGCGCGATGCCGAAAGGAATCTTCATGCGCCCGGTCTTCTGGACATTGAGGTAGTTCACGAAAATGCCCTGCGCCGTTTCCGGACGCAGGTAAATCGTGTTCGCCCCTTCGGAGGTGCTGCCCATCGACGTGCTGAACATCAGGTTGAACTGCCGCACGTCCGTCCAGTTGCAGGTGCCGCTGATGGGGCAGACGATGCCGCAATCCACGATAATCTGCTTGTAGGCAGCCAAATCATTCGTCTGTTCCGCTTCTTTGTAGCGGTTGTGTACTTCGTCGTATTTTGCCTGCTCGCGCAGCACGTTGGGGTTGGTGGCGCGGAACTGCGCTTCGTCGAAGCTGTCGCCGAAACGTTTGCGGCCTTTTTCCACCTCCTTGCGGATTTTTTCTTCGATTTTGCCCAGGTAATCCTCGATGAGGACATCGGCCCGGTAGCGCTTCTTGGAGTCCTTGTTGTCAATCAGGGGGTCATTGAACGCCCCGACGTGGCCGGAAGCTTCCCAGATGCGGGGGTGCATGAAAATGCAGGAATCGATGCCTACGATGTTCTCGTGCAGGCGGGTCATCGCATTCCACCAGTATTGCTTGATGTTGTTTTTGAGTTCAACGCCCATCTGGCCGTAATCATACACGGCGGCAAGCCCGTCATAAATTTCACTGGACGGGAAAATAAAACCGTACTCCTTGCAATGTGCGACGAGTACCTTGAAAAGTTCGTCTTGTGTCATAGCTTACAAAGGTAACCAAAACTGGATGTTTTTCAAACAGCCGCCCCAACAAATCTTTTTCCGGGAATCCCTGTTTCTGGGATTCCTGGCGCCTGTGCTTCCCGGGACGATTTTCCGGAAAACGCTTCCGCTGGGCCGTCGCGGCTTACCGGGCCTGTCCGATGTGGGGCGGCAGCTGCGCCAGCAGGGTACGGACGAAAAGGCGGCTTTCGATTTGCGGATGGGGAATCTTCAGCAGGGGCGTATTCCGGACAAGCTCGCCGTATGACAGGATATCGATGTCGATGGGCCGATTCCGGTAGATGCGTTGTCCGGTGGCGTCATACAGGGGGGCGTCTTCGCGTCCCAGCGCCCGCTCGATGGCTTTGCAGCGGCGCAACACCGTCTCCGGCAGCCGCCTGCAAGGATAACACAGGACGAGATTCAGGAATGGGGGGCCGTCAAAACCGAGCGCTTCGGTCTCCATGACGGCGGAACGGGCAAGGGGCGCGGAACCGAAAAAAGCGTCCAGCCGGGTTTCCGCCGCCTGCAGGTTCGTTTCCCGCACGCCCATATTCGAGCCGAGCAGCAGCGTCAGGACGCGGATTTTCATATCTCTTCCGGATCCCAGCCGAGGGCGACGCGCGCTTCGTCGGACAACATGCTGCGGTCCCAGACGGGGTCGAAAGTCAATTCGATTTCGCAGCCGCTGACCCCGGGCGTATCTTCTACGCTGCGTTTTACTTCCGCGAGCACCTCATCCGCCATCGGGCAGTTCGGGGCCGTGAAGGTCATTTTGATGAAGACCTTGCGGGCTTTGTCGATATGCAGTTCATAGACCAGTCCGAGGTCATAGATGTTCACCGGAATTTCCGGGTCGAAAACCTGTTTGAGCGACAGGACGACATCTTCGTACAAAGGCGCCAGTGCCTGTACGTCCTCGGGGGTCAGTACTTCTTCGTTGTTCATGTCCATTCTTTCCCGCTTATGGTTGAATCTGCTCCCGGGCCAGCCGTTTCAACGTGGCGACCATGGCGGCGAGGCCGCCCGCCCGGGTGGGGGAGAGGTTCTCTTTCAGGCCGAGCGTGTCCAGAAAGGCAAAGTCATCTTCGGCAATTTCCGCCGGCGTGCATCCCGAATATACCCTGACGAGCAGGGCGATAATGCCCCGCGTGATGAGCGCGTCGCTGTCCGCCACGAAAGAAAGCCTTCCGGCATCGTTCTGTACGTCCAGCCAAACTTTTGATTGGCAGCCTTTTATCAGGTTCTCTTCCGTCCGTGAGCTTTCCGGGAACGGGGGAAGGGATTTCCCGAGTTCTATCAGGTACTCATACTTGTCCAGCCATTCGTCAAACAGGGAGAACTCCCCGATGACCGCTTCTTTCCTGTCTTCCAGCATCAGCGCAACATCTTGATTGCCTTTTCCAGCGATTGTACAAAAATCTCCGCCTCTTCTATCGTGTTGTACGGGGCAAACGAGGCCCGGAGCATGCCGCTCACCCCGAAGCGGTCCATCAGCGGTTCCGCGCACATCTGCCCGGAGCGCACGGCCACGCCCATCTTGTCTAAAATCAATGCCAAATCCTCGTGATGCGCCCCTTCTACCGCAATGGAAAACAACGGGATTTTCGCCGTTTTCCCGTCCGGAAGCCCGAACAGGCGGATGTCGTTCCGGGCAGCGAACCAGTCCAGCAGGTATTCCGTGATGGCCTGCTCTTCTGTGGGACGCAGGGATTCCAGCACTTCGATGGCCGGACGCAGGGTCGGGGTGCCTGCGATGTTCTGCGTTCCCGCCTCGAATTTCTGGGGCAGGGGGGCATAGCTTGTTTTTTCCCACGAAACGGACGCAATCATTTCTCCGCCGCCCTGCCAGGGGCAGAGTCGTTCCAGCAGGGACCGTTTGCCGTAGAGCACGCCCGTGCCGGGGGCCGCGAACATCTTGTGTCCCGAAAATACATAGAAATCGCAGTCCAGTGCCTGTACGTCCACCGGCTCGTGAAGAATGCCCTGTGCGCCGTCCACCAGCACCATACACTGCCGGGCATGGCAGATATCCGTGATTTCCCGGATGGGATTCACAAGCCCTAATACATTGGAAATATGTGCAATACAAAGCAGCCGCGTGCGCTCTCCGAGCAAGGCGGGCAGATCTTCCAAACGCAAGCGGCCTCCGTCATCGACCCCCAGGCGTTTGAGCACGGCCCCTTTGCGCTCGCACAGCATTTGCCACGGCACCAGGTTGGAATGGTGCTCCGCTTCCGAAACAATGATTTCGTCCCCGGGCCGGATGAAGGTTTCCCCGATGGAAAATGCCAGCAGGTTGATGGCTGCCGTCGTACCGGAGGTGAAAATGATTTCTTCCCGTGCTCCGGCATGGAGGAAATCCCGGACGGCGTCGCGGGTCTGCTCGTAAAATGCCGTCGCTTCCTGCGCGGTCCGGTGAACTGCCCGGTGCAGGTTGGCGTTGTGATGCAAGGACATCTGCGTCCACGTTTGCACGACATCCGTCGGACGCAGCGATGTGGCCGCATTGTCCAGATAGACCAGCCGCTTGCCGTAAACGGTGTCTGAAAGCTGCGGGAAACGGGCGCACAAGTCTTGCCTGTTCATCATTTACTTGCTGTTAGGAACGGCAAATTTAGTATTTTTTTCCTACTTTTGCGGTACGGAGCGGTCGAATCTTTCTGCCGGGGCTTCCCTTTTGGAAAAATCGCGCTTCCGGACAGAAGCAGACAGGAATATGATGGATTACATTGCAGGCAAAATCGCCGAACTGACCCCTACCCGGGTCGTGATAGACAACCATGGCATCGGCTATGCCGTCGAGGTTTCCTTGCAGACCTATTCCGCCCTGGAAGGGAAAGGAGACGCGGTCATCTATATCCAGAGCCAGGTGAACCAGCGGGAGGGAACGACGGTGGATTACGGTTTTGCCTCCCGCGAGGAACGGGAACTCTTCCGGCTGATTACGGGCGTTTCGGGCATGGGTGCAGCTTCGGCCCGGATGATTCTGTCTTCCCTGACGACCGATGAGTTGCGGGATGCCATCCTGTCCGAGAATATCCACGTGCTCAAATCCGTCAAAGGCATCGGGCTGAAAAGCGCCCAGCGGATGGTCTTGGAACTGAAAGATAAAATCGTCAAAGGCGGCGGGGCGGTTTCCGGGCAGGCCTTTGCCGGGAGCAGCGGGGAAACGGTGGATGAGGCGACCAGTGCCCTGCAAATGCTCGGTTTCAACAAGGCGAATGTCCAGAAAGCCATTCAGGCTATCTTGAAAGCCAAGCCGGACGCGAGCGTAGAGCAAATCATCAAGTCTGCCCTGCAGATGCTGTAGCGCTATCCCGCTTGCCCGGTATTTCTGCCCGGCGGCGGGTATTTGCCGGATGCTGCGTGTCCGCGCGTCGCCTTAACGTCCGAAATATACCAACAGGACAGAAATGTCCGCCGGGGAGACGCCCGAAATGCGGGAGGCCTGTGCGAGGGTGCGCGGTGCGTATTTTTTGAGTTTCTGCCGGCATTCGATGGTCAGCCCGGACACTTTTTCGAAATCGAAATCCGCGGGGATGGCCAAATTCTCCAGTCTCATCATTTTTTCGGCCTGCGCCTGTTCCCGTTCAATATAGCCCTTGTATTTGATGGCGATTTCTACGGATTCCACGACATCTTTTTCAAATGTTCCACGTGGAACAATCGAAAGCAAGTCGGCGAGGTTCACTTCGGGGCGGGCGGTCAGTTCTGCCATACGCTTGGATTCCGTGACGGGGGCCGAACCGCAGGAAGAGAGGAAAGGATTGGCGAGGTCTGGCCGTACTTTGGTATTTTCGCATAGCGCCGACAGGCGGGCGACATCTGCGTATTTGTGCTCTACAGCCGCCATCCGCTCGTCTGACGCAAGTCCTATCCGGTGTGACAATGGCGTCAGGCGCTCGTCGGCATTGTCCTGCCGCAGCAGAATCCGGTATTCTGCCCGGGAGGTGAACATCCGGTAGGGCTCGTCCACGCCTTTCGTGATGAGGTCGTCAATCAGGACACCGATATATGCCTGGTTTCGTTTCAGGATGCAGGGCGGATTGCCTGCGCATTTCAGGTGGGCGTTGATTCCCGCCATCAGCCCCTGTGCCGCCGCTTCTTCGTACCCGGTTGTCCCGTTGACCTGCCCGGCGAGATATAGATTTTCCACCACCCGCGATTCCAGGGTTGCGGACAGTTGTGTCGGGTCGAAGAAATCATATTCCACGGCATATGCCGGACGGAAGATGCGTACTTGTTCCAGTCCTGCGATGGCGTGCAGGGCATCCAGTTGTACCTGCAGCGGCAAGGAAGAGGAAAAGCCCTGCAAGTAGTATTCGTGGGTCGTGCGTCCTTCCGGTTCCAAAAAGAGCTGGTGCGCGCCGTTTTCGGGAAAGACGCGCAATTTGTCTTCGATGCTGGGGCAGTAACGGGGGCCCCGTCCGTGAATCATGCCCGTGAACAGGGGGGACTCGTCGAAACCGCTCCGCAGGATTTCGTGTACGCGCTCGTTGGTATGCAGGATAAAACACGGCATTTGCGTTCCGCTTGCCTGCACGGACGACGGCTCGGGCAAAAACGAGACACGACCGGGTTCCCCGTCTCCTTCCTGGCGAAGCAGGTTGTCCGTATTTACGGACGCGATGTCGATGCGGGGAGGCGTTCCCGTCTTCATGCGGTCTGTCCGGATACCGCGTTCCGCCAGTTGTTGCGTCAGTCCGTAGGACGCCGCTTCTCCCAGCCGGCCACCTGCCATTTCGTGCCGTCCGATGAAAAGTTTTCCCCCGAGAAATGTTCCTGCCGTCAAAATGACCGCCTGAGAATGGAAAATTGCCCCGGTGTTGGTCTTGATGCCGCAGATTTTTTCATTCTCAAAGAGGAAAGACGTGGCAAAATCTGCGTAAATATCTAATTTACAAGTATTTTCGAGGATGTTGCGCCAGTGCAGTGAAAAGGCGATTTTGTCGCACTGGGCCCGCGGGCTCCACATGGCCGGACCCTTGGAGCGGTTGAGCATCCGAAACTGGAGCGTCGCGCGGTCCGTCACGATGCCGCTCATTCCTCCAAGCGCATCGATTTCCCTGACAATCTGCCCTTTGGCTATTCCGCCCATGGCGGGATTGCAAGACATGCGGGCAAATCCCAGCATGTCCATGGAGACCAGCAGGACGGACGAACCGAGCCGGGCGGCGGCTACCGCGGCCTCGCAACCGGCGTGTCCCCCGCCGACAACGATGATGTCATAGCGTTTTTGCATGGCTTCCGGCAACATGCTCCCACAAGGCCAGATAATGGTCTTCCTTTTCGTGCATCCGGCGCTGCTGCGCTTCCGTATGGTCGTCGTATCCGACGAGGTGCAGCAGGCCGTGTATCATCACGCGGTGCAGCTCGTTCTCGAATGTCGCATGGAACGCGGCGGCATTTTCGCGGACCGTGTCGATGCTGATGAAGATGTCTCCGGAAAGGATGTCGCCTTCACAATAATCAAAGGTGATGACATCTGTATAATAATTATGCTGCAGAAATTGCCTGTTGATATCCAGCAGGCGCGCGTCGGAGCAAAAGATAAAATTTACGTTACCGAGACGCCGCTGCTCTTGTCCGGCGGCCAGTTTGCACCAACGGCGGCAGCGCAAACGCTCCGGCAGCGAGAACGGGATGTCTTCCGTAAAAAAACGCACCATGGCAAAAAGTTTTGGCAAAACTACAAAAAATTGGAAATAAAATTTATTATTTCTACCTTTGAAACTTGAACGGATTAAATTTTAGACCACAATATGGAAGTTAAAAAATCCCCCAAGGCAAGTCTGGAGAACAAGCGGCTGCTTTTTGCGGAAATCGGTTTCGTGGTTGCCCTCGGAATCGTCCTCTTTGCTTTCGAATACAGCAGCAAAGAGAAATCCGGTCCGGCGCTCCTTGCTGATACGACCGAAATCATTGAAGAAGAAATGGTTCCTATTACGCAGGAGACGCCTCCCCCTCCCCCGGAAGTGCCGGATCGCCCGGTCCTCTCGGACCAGATTGACATCATCGACGATGAAATCAAGATTGACAACAACATCATCGCGCTGGAAGACGATGCCAACATGGGTGTGGAAATTACGGACTACGTGGAGGCCGTCAAGGAAGAAGTCGTCGAAGAGGAGACCATTCCTTTCCAGCTGGTGGAAGAGAAGCCCAAGTTTCAGGGTGGTGATGCCAATGATTTCTCGAAATGGGTGAACCAGCGGCTCGTCTATCCGGAAGTGGCGAAGGAAAACGGTGTGCAGGGCCGCGTGATGTTGCAGTTTACGGTCAATACGGACGGCACCGTCTCCGGCGTGAAAGTGCTCCGCGGCGTGGACCCGTCCTTGGATAAGGAGGCCGTGCGGGTTGTTTCCCAGTCCCCGAAATGGACGCCGGGCAAGCAGCGTGACCGCAAGGTAAAGGTGACCTATACGTTCCCCGTTATCTTCCAGCTGAGATAAACCTGCAAGCGATACACAAAAGGCTGTCCCCCGGGATGGCCTTTTTTTAATATTCCCCTTACACCCCCATGAAAATGTGCTTATGGCAGAGGACGCAAGGAAAGAAAAGAATGTCGTGACGGAAAAAGTGCCGGAGAAGGCCGTTTTCGTCGGTATCGTCAAGCAAGGTGAAGACGAGCGGAAAGTCCGGGAATATCTGGACGAACTTGTCTTTCTGGCTGATACCGCGGGGATTGCCGCAGACAGGCAGTTCCTGCAAAAACTGGACAGGCCTGAAAAGGCGACCTATATCCGGAGCGGCAAGCTGGCGGAAATTGCCACCTATTGCGAAGACAAGGGCATCAAGTATGTCATCTTTGACGATGAACTGACCGGGATGCAGCAGCGGAACATCGAAAAAGTCGTCAAGACCTCCGTCGTCATCGACCGGACGAGCCTGATTCTAGAGATATTTTCGCAACGGGCCCAGACCGCCTACGCCAAGACGCAGGTGGAACTCGCCCGCTACAATTATATGCTCCCCCGGCTGGCCGGTATGTGGACGCATCTGGAGCGGCAGCGGGGCGGCATCGGCACGCGCGGCGGCATGGGCGAAAGCCAGATCGAGGTGGACAGGCGCATCGTGCGGGAACGGATTGCCCGGCTCAAGGAAGAATTAAAACGCATTGACAGGCAGATGGCTACGCAGCGCAGCCATCGCGGAAGCCTTGTCCGGCTGTCGCTGGTGGGCTATACCAATGTCGGCAAGAGCACGCTGATGAACCTGCTTGCCAAATCGGACGTCTTTGCCGAGAACAAACTGTTCGCCACGCTGGATACGACGGTGCGGAAAGTCGTCATCGAAAACTGCCCCTTCCTGCTCAGCGATACCGTAGGTTTCATCCGCAAACTCCCCACGCAACTGATTGAAGCCTTCAAATCCACGCTGGATGAAGTGCGGGAAGCGGATGTGCTGGTGCATGTCGTGGACATTTCCGCCGCGGACTTTGAAGAGCAGATGCGCGTCGTCCAGCAGACGCTGGAAGACATCGGCGCCGGCGACAAACCGCAGTATGTCATTTTCAACAAGATAGATGCCTACCAGTACGAGGAATACGACCCGTTCTCCCTCGAAGCGAAAAGCAAGAAAAACCGTAGTCTGGAAGACATCAAGGAGGAATGGAAAGCACAGGAGCGCCCCTGTATCTTCCTGTCGGCCCTCAACAAAGACGGGCTGCCGAAACTTCGGGAAGACCTATATAAGATTGTTGCCGAACTCCACGCCGGACGCTATCCTTTCAACAATTTCTTGTGGTAAGGGCATTTAGGTAGCGGTGTCGGACGACACAACCATCCATTTCCCTCCTTTGTCAGGACCGTCGCGCCTGATGAGCCCTTCGGCTTTCAGTTTGGAAAAATGTTTCTCGACGGCTTTTTGCGTTATCCCGATGACTTCAGCCAGCTTACGTGCGGAGTAATCTGGATGCTCCGTGAGCAAAGAGAGAATTTTCTCCCTGCTTTTTTGTTTTTTCTCCCCACCATTTGTCGTTTCCTCCATACCTTGTCCGGACGAATGAATGTAGGTGTCAATCTCCGCAGCCAACGTTTTGACCATTTCATCTGCCATGAATGCCAGGAAATGTGAGATGTCTGCGGTATCGCGGGTTGTGATGAGCGCCTGGATATAATTGCCTTTATCTTCCTTGAGAATCTTGGCCGGAATGAGACCTGCTTCGAACTGGATATGGTTCATGATAAGCCGCGCCATACGACCGTTTCCATCTGCCCAGGGGTGGATGGTTACAAGGCGGTAATGCGCTTCGAAACTCAACGCATAGCGTTCCGACATGGACAGAGTGCGTTTGCGCTGCCCGTTGAGCCAGTCGCAGAAGTCCTGCAGCTTGGCAGGGACCTTCTGGTAGTTCATGTAGGATCTTCCTCCGACACCTGCGGTCACATTCACCAACCGCAGGTCTCCATTGGCGGAAGAAAAGTCGCCTATGGCCGTCTTGTAAACAGTTCCGGTATTCTTCATGACCAGGCGGGACAAATCTTTCAACATGTCGATGGTAATATCCGTATGCTGCTTTGCCTGGCGGATGCTTTCTTCATAGGCCCGTTTCAGGTCAAGGTTCATCATCTGCTCGACGATGGTTTTTCCCTTTGCGGAGATTCCTTCATCGAAAAGCAATTGGTTTTCGATTTCCGTCACCGTCGATCCTTCGATGGCTGTTGAGTGAGTGATAATCGAATATAGATAGAACTTCTCATAGTCTATCTGTGAGTCAATGCCTAATCGTTTATAACGTTCAATCAGGCCAAGAAGCTGATCCATCTTTTCCATCGCCGGGTCAATTATCGTTGCAAAGATAGCGTTTTCTCCCTACTTTTTCATACTACCTCAATGGGCAATTCTGGAAACGTGACATCCGGTTCATTTTGCTGCCGATATAATCATTTTCAGAAAATAAACCGCAACTTTTGCGGATTGTTGGCCGTGCGAAAAAGCATGATGAACAGAATCGGTTCTGCTTGCGATGGAGGATTTCGGCATCCACGAGACCGGGAACATCAATTTCTATATCACCTATGTGGGCTCGCTTGGCGGCGAGGATCCATACTGTTTGAGGCCGGCAAGTGGGATGACAGGACTCCGTCGGGGGCCTCAAATTAAATTTGTTTTTCTCGTGGTTGGCATGTAAATTTGCAATGTCTGAACCTGCGTGTAATCGTAAGGTTCTGACGGACATAATCAGATGAAAGTGTTTTCGTTTGATCCCGAATCGGAAATCTGGTAAATTTTCAAAAGAACAGGGACGAACACTTATTCATCACCGTGTTTGGTGCACCATACCTATCTGGTAGTGTATCCATACAGGTGTGGGGTATTGTTTATTTGTTCTTGTGCTTACCAGGGCCTCCGATTCAATAAACGAGTAGCTCCACACTTTCTTTTTGTAACCCCCTCTTGTCCGGAGCTTGCAGGAGAACCGATGTTATGGCGCCGCCAGACTTTGGCAGCTTGCGTGCGTATTGTTGCCGAAAACTTTTACAAACCATTTATGCCTATGAACACAGAACAACTTTATCTCCAACCAGCAACGGAAATTTTTCTGTTGTTGCCGATGCAAGTGCTGGCTGCATCCGAAGACGGCTACATAGAAGAACTTGACGTGGAGGAACTTATATGATTCTTCGGACAACATGATTCATCCATTTGAAACAAACGAAAAAGTAATGTAATATGAAACGTGTGGGAATTTTTGCCCTGACGGGCGCAATCCTTTTGGCTGGATGCCACAAAGAAACCATTGAAAATGTGGAGAATGAAACCATTGTTTTTCACATTAACACCACTGCTCCCGGTTTGGATACTGATACCGCAGAGACAAAAGCCTCAGCCAAAGCGCAAATCAAACTGACATGGGATAACGGAGATGCCGTTTCCGTGGTAAACTTGACTACAGGTAAGACCTTGGGTGGAGACTTGACCGCCAGCGTCAACGGTGAACGGGTTTCGTTTGATGGTCATTTGATAGGCGCGGTTCGTTCGGGAGATCAGTTGGCGGCCATTTATCCGTCGCAAGGATATAAAGAGGCGGTTGCGATGCCGGATTTCACCTTTGATTTGGCCACACAAAACTGCTCCTCCAAAGAGGATGTTGCTTTTTGTGCCTATTCCTTGTTTACCTGCGAGGTAGCCGGAGAAGTTTCTGTGACATCCCGTTTTATCGTTCCGATATCGTTTTCCCAGATTGCTGTTTCCGGTCTCGAACCGGATACGGCAATCAACTATATTGAACTGACCCGCGTGGGGACGGCTCTTACTTTTCATTTGAATAGCGGAAAGAAAACTCTGGACATGACTCCGCAAACGGGGACTGTCCGTATCACGCCGACGGCTGCAAACAGCAATGCGGACGGGGCGTTCTTCGCGTGGTGTGCCCTTGCCGAAAGCCCGGCAGCAGACCGGACCATTACAGTTAAAGCATTGCCGAATATCTATACTGGCGATTGGGCGAAATCCGCCATGGCAGGTTCCAAATACTATACATCCATCGCCACCGGGTTCAGTAAGCAGGAATACAGGGATTTTTTGGTCATGGCACCGAAATCTTTGGAACTGGATTACCGGGGAGGAACCGTGCGTTTCCTGCTTTCGTCCAAAAACATCCCATGGAATGTTTCTACATCCCCGGCGGTGAGCGTTGCGCCGTCTGCCGGCAGCACTTGCGAGAATCTGGAAGTCTGTATCAGTGTCCCGGAAAATACGGGGACAACTACCCAGAAATATCTGGTTATGGTCAAAGGGGATGAAACCTATCAGTATCTGATTTCCCAGCACGTCAATCCGGAACGGCAAATCGTGGAAATCCCGGACATTCACCTGAAATCCTATATGCTCGCGCTCTTTGACGATGACGAAGATGGAGAAATCAGCATTGAGGAGGCCCAATATGTCCAGAATGTGAATTGCTCGGGGTGCAATGTCACCGATTTGTCCGGACTGGAACAATGCCCGAATCTGAAATATCTGAATTTCTCCGATAATAGCGTAACGGATGTAATCCTTCCGGACCTACAGAAATTGGAAACGCTTGTGGCGTATGGCAATCCCATCGAAAAGCTCATCCTCAATCGTGACACCGCCCTTTCTACGCTGTATCTGCGGGATGTCAGCACGAATGCCCTGGATAACAATACCATTCTTATTCAAGAGCATCCGACCTTGAAAAAATTGTACTTTGCCTTTGCCGAGACGAGATATACCCAATTGAAGATATTGGACTGCAGTTTGTTGGAGGAATTGGACGTTACGGAAAACACCCAGTTGAAATGGTTTCAGGTTCGGCAGAGCCCGCTGCTGACGGCTGTGGATGTTACGCCGCTGACTGCGCTGACTTATCTTGGAGTATATCGGTGTGGCTTGACCGCACTCAATATCGATGCCAATATCAATATCGATGATCTTGATTGTTCCAGAAACGCCATTTCTGCTTTGTCTGTGGATAATAATGTGAAACTCACCCGCCTTGTTTGTGATAATAATAAACTCTCCAAACTGCGGGTTTCGTCCAACACGGAATTGGAAAAGCTATATTGCGGGAATAATGCGCTTTTGAACCTGACTGTCAGGGCCCTTTCCAAATTGCAAACGCTGGATATTGCCGACAACGCCGGCATTACCGCCATTTCCCTGTTGAACAATCCGGCGCTTGTCTCGCTGAATGCCGCCAGGACCAGCCTGACGGATATCGACGTGACCGCAAATCCCGCCCTCAAAAACCTTAATTTGAGCGGCTGCACGGCCATGCACATTGTCAATGCCCTGGATTTGACGGCGAACACGCAGCTGGAGACGCTGGATGTGTCCTATTCTTCCGTATCTGCCCTGGATTTGACGGCCAATACGGTGTTGAAGTATTTGTATGTAGATGGAACCTATCCGGAGATAATAGGTCTGCATGCCAGTGCGTCGGTTGTTGGGGTAGGAGGCGTTGATATGGGGCTGTCCGTGAAATGGGCGACTTATAATGTCGGTGCCTTTGCTCCCGAGGAGTACGGCGCTTATTTCGCATGGGGAGAGACAACGCCCAAGGCCACGTACAGTTGGTCCACATACAAATACAGCAACGGTGATAATGATACCCTCACCAAGTATTGTAACAATTCCAGTTACGGTTACAACGGTTACACGGACTATAAGACCGTCCTTGACCTTGGGGATGACGCGGCCCGCGTGAATTGGGGCGGTAACTGGCGTATGCCAACGGACGCAGAGTGGACGGAGCTCCGGAATACCAGCAATTGCACGTGGACATGGACGACGCTGAGCGGTGTAAACGGAATGAAAGTCACCAGCAAAAAGACGGGCAATAGCATCTTCCTTCCAGCTGCAGGCAGCCGGAAAGACAGTTCCCTGGGCGGTGCGGGGTCCTTCGGCCACTACTGGTCGTCTTCCCGCTATACGAACAGCCCGAGCAACGCGTACTACGTGAGCTTCAATTCGTCGGGAGTGTACGGGTACAACACCAACCGCTGCTACGGGCAATCTGTCCGCCCTGTCATAAAATAAATAATTCATTTTTTATCAACACATTAAAAATCTTGTCATGAAAGAAACAATCAAACTGAACGAATTGCTGCAATTCACGCCGGAAGAATTGGCATCTTGCAAATTACATCTGGCTGCAACCTATCCGGATGGAACGGAACCTCTGGATGTGTTTTCCCGTAGTTTCGACGAATGGGTGGGATGGAATGAATCCCGTTCTGGGCGAAATGATTTCAACCGGCCATATATCTTTTCCTTGATAGAAGATTACCATCATCCCGGGAAATATATTTTTGGCGGATTATTTCGCGTGGTGGAACGCTTTGAGGATGGATATAAAGTGGCACTTGAGACGCGTTTGCAAGGGATGATAGGGCGCTTGGTCATAGACTTTTACCGTTATCAGGGACTTCGAGGCCGGGCATATTTGCTGGAACATTTCATCGAAGAAATGACGGTATCCGAAATCCATGAAAAGCCTTATGACGGATTGGATTTTCCCGGCTATGACAATATCCGGCTGGATTTCCCGATGCTGGAACGCATCGTGTTAAATAGCAAAGCGGATTGGAAGACCGCCTTGGAAAACGTAAAAGCGGTATATCTGATTTGCGATAAGTCCAATGGGAAGAAGTATGTTGGCTCTGCGTATGGGATGGAGGGTTTGTGGCAGCGTTGGTGTTGCTATGCCGGTTCTGTCCACGGGTATAATGATGATTTGGTCGCGTTGATTGATACGAAGGGAATAGATTATGCCCGGAAGAATTTCCAATTTTCGGTTTTAGAAGTTTTCACGATGAAAAAAGACAATGATGCCGTCATTGCCCGGGAGTCGTTTTGGAAAGATGTCTTGCTGACCCGGGGAGCCTTTGGCTATAATAAAAACTAATCGTAATTGCCTGCTCCCGGTGCCGGTCGTCCGGGGGACTTTACGGGCGGAAGTCTTGTACGTTATCCGGCGCAGCGACCGGGCAGGATGCGTCGCGGCGGGCGCCGGCGGAAAATTCGCAGCCGCAAAAGGTCTGGTTGTAGAATTGCTGCTTGCGGATAATCTCGGCACGCAGCGGCTGCAGCCCACCCTTGCGCCAGTTCTGCCCCCACCAGCGGATGTTGCCGGCCTGCTCGCAGGCCCAGCGCCCCGCTTCATCCACTTGTGACAGGTCTTTCCAGCGGGAAGCGGCGAGCGATGTCGTCAGGACAGGGAAACCGTGTGCGGCGCCGTAGCGGGCCGCCCGCAGCAAGCGGTAGCGAAAGCACTCAAGGCAGCGCGCCCCCCGTTCCGGTTCGCGTTCCAGCCCCCGCACGGCAGTGAGCCAGTCGGCGTGGTCATAGCTGTCTTCCACCGTCTCGATGCCCAGTGAACCGGCATAGCGCAACAGTTCCGATAGCCGGTGGCTGTATTCGGCAAAAGGGGTGATGTTGGCGTTGCTGAAATATACCGTGGGGTGCAGGCCGTTTTCCAGCATGCACGCGAGGATGGCGCCGCTGCAAGGGGCGCAGCAGACGTGGAGCAGGATGCGGGTTTCTCCTCCCGGGACGTTCAGTTTCAGCATGGCGAATGGTTTTGCGTCCAAAGGTACGGATATTTTGCGTATATTCGTGACGGAATGAGACAGGTACGCATCACCGCCGTGCGCCGGAGCGTCTATCCGGATTTGATGGCGCAGTATGAAAACCCCATTGCGCATGCTTGTGACGTGTGTTTGGGCCAGTCGTGGATTTCCGGACGAGGGGAATGTCCCGATGGCTTTTGCCCGGCGGCCTGGGAAAGCGTCCGGCCTTTCGTGGAGGCGCTGTCCCGGGGTGAGGGCAATTTTTATGACGGCTGGATGCGGAACCCGATGAGTGCGATGATCAGTTGCAACGACGGCTTCCGACCGGTCAGCTTTTATCTGGAGGCGCTGTAGTTCCCGTTTCCGCTTCGATGGACGAGCCGGTCTGGCCGTTCCGGGTGCCGGTGGCATCACGCATGTCGGACCGATTTTCCTGCCTGCCTTTGATATTGCCCGCAAAATTTATTAACTTTGTGGACTTTGACAAATGAAACTAACAATCATACGATACAATGAAAGATTACGCAACCAAAGACATCCGCAACGTGGTGCTGCTCGGCTCGACCAAGGCCGGCAAGACCACGCTTGCAGAAGCCATGCTCTACGAAGGCAAGGTGATTGACCGGCGGGGCTCCGTCGAAGACAAGAACACGGTTTCCGACAACGATGAGCTGGAGAAGCTCAACCAGCGTTCCATCTATGCTGCGCCCCTGTACGCGGAGTTCATGGACAAGAAAATCAATTTCATCGACGCACCGGGCTCGGACGATTTCATCGGCGGCGCCTATTCGGCGTTCCGCGTGTGTGAAAGCGGCGTGCTGGTCATCAATGCCCAGCAGGGCGTGGAAGTGGGGACGGAAGCCTTTGTGCGCCGTGCCGAGGAACGGAAGCTTCCGATGGTCATCGCCGTCAACCAGCTTGATACCGAAAAGGCCGACTGGGATAACCTGCAGGCTTCGATGAAAGAAGCTTTCGGCGGAAAAATCGTCTATGCCCAGTTCCCCGTGAATGCGGGTACGGCTTTCGACGGTTTCGTGGATGTGCTGACGATGAAATATTACCACTTCAAAGACGCCAACGGCACCCGCGAAGACCTGGAAATCCCTGCCGACCTGCAGGCACAGGCCGAAGAATACCGCCAGGCCCTCATCGAAAAGGCCGCCGAGTTCGACGACGCGCTGATGGAGAAATTTTTCGAGGAAGGAAACCTCAGCGAAGAGGAAATCCAGAAAGGACTGAACATCGGTATCAGCAACTGCGAGTTGTATCCGGTCTTCTGCGTCAGCGCCAAGAAGGACATCGGCGTGAAGCGCCTGATGGAGTTCATCAAGGACGTGGCCCCCGCTCCGGCCTGCAAACCGGACGGCCCTGCCAGCCTGTTCATTTACAAGAATGACGTGGAGCAGCACCTCGGGGAAGTATCTTTCTTCAAGGTGATGAGCGGCACGATTACCGCCGGGCTCGACCTCGAAGACCCCGCCACCGGCAACAAGGAGCGTTTCTCCGCCATCTATGCCGTGGCCGGCCAGAAGAAAGAAGGAGTTACCTCCCTGCGTGCCGGTGACTTCGGCTGTGCCGTGAAGCTTAAGAACGGCAAGTCCGGCACGACGCTTTCCGCGCCCGGTTCCGGACTCCAGTATGACAAGATTGCCTATCCCGCCCCGAAGTACCGTTGCGCCATCAAGGCCAAGGTCCAGCAGGACGAGCAGAAACTCGGCGACGCCCTCAAGAAAATCGCGTCCGTGGACCCCACCGTCAACGTGGAGTATTCCAAGGAACTGCGCCAGACCATCCTGAGCGGCAACGGCGAGCAGCATATCAACATCGTCAAGTGGATTATCAACAACGAGTATAAGCTGGAGGTCGAACTCTTCGCCCCGAAGGTGCCGTATCGTGAAACCATCACCAAGGTGGCGACGGCCCAGTACCGCCACAAGAAACAGTCCGGCGGTGCCGGCCAGTTCGGGGAAGTACACCTGCTGGTCTGCCCGGCGGAAGGCGAGCTCAATACCAAGTTCAAGATTGACGGCAAGGAAACCCAGCTGAACATCAAGACCCAGGATATCACCGAACTGGAGTGGGGAGGCAAACTGGAGTTCTACAACTGCGTCGTGGGCGGTGCCATCGACCTCGGTTTCATGCCCGCCATCCTCAAGGGTATCAAGGAAAAGATGAGCGAAGGTCCGCTGACCGGTTCCTATGCCCGCGACATCCGCGTCTTTGTCTATGACGGCAAGATGCACCCCGTAGATTCCAAGGAAATCGCGTTCATCATTGCCGGTCGCAATGCGTTCAAGGAGGCTTTCCGCAATGCCGGCCCGAAGATTCTGGAGCCGATTTACAATGTGGAGGTGATGACGCCCGCCGAATATCAGGGCGCTTGCATGAGTGACTTGCAGAACCGCCGCGGTATTCTCGGAGACATGGGCGCGGACAAGGGATTTGCCATCCTCAAGGCCCGTGTTCCCCTCGCGGAACTCTACCGTTATTCCACGACGCTCAGTTCCCTGACCGCCGGTTCCGCCACGTTCACGATGGAGTTTGCCGACTACCAGCCCGTTCCGGGTGATGTCCAGACCAAGCTCCTGGCCGAATACGCGGCTGCCGAGCAGGACGAGGATTAAGGTTTTCTGCCTGAAAGAAGAAAGGGGCGGACTAAAGAGTTTTAGTCTGCCCCTTCGGGTTTCTCAACCCCTGTCAGGGGTATTTCGGCCTTCAGCCGGTCTCCTGACTTTTTCAGGTTTCTTCGAACCCGCGGTGTACGAATTCGTCCCCTCCTTCTTATAGGTTTTCAGCCCGGGCGGTGCTGGTCCGACCGCTGTCGGAAAACCGGCTTCCGGGCACGTGTTGCAGGAAAAATGGCAAAAGAGATTCATTTGGAATCGTTTATGGAGGCGGGACGCCTCGAAGCCGGCTGTGATGAGGCCGGACGGGGACCGCTGGCCGGACCCGTATTCGCCGCCGCCGTCATCCT
>JAGAFI010000051.1 GCA_017612675.1 Bacteroidales bacterium | reverse complement strand
CCGCTTTCCAGGCGGAAATCCCCTTGCTGGAAGGCCGGCTCCGCATACTTCCCGCGCTGTATGCAGATGCGGGGGAAGTGCTGCGGAACAGTTTCGGCGCCACCTTGGGTATAAGATATCTAATTTTCTGATTATATGAACCTTGACAGTCTTTTGCAGCTTTTCGTAGTGAAGGAGAAACGCTTTTTCCCCCTCTTTGTCGAATCCGCGGAGAACATTCTGAAGGCCGCCCAGCTGTTGTTGGAACAGACCCGTTCCTCCGACCATGACGACCGGCGCATGCTCGCCCACCGCATCAAGGAGTGCGAGACCCGGGGCGACCATATCACCGACAAAATCATCGACGTGCTGATGGATGCCTATGTGACGCCTTTCGACCGGGACGACATCCACGAGTTGGCGGAGGGAATGGACACGTTCCTCGACAACATCCGGGACGCTTCCAAGAAAATCGCCATCTACCAGCCCAAGGAGCCGTCCAAGAAACTCGTGGAGGTGGCCGAATATATCCAGCGCTCCGCCGAAATCCTGGTGGAACTGACCGGGAAATTCGACCGGATGCGCCAGGAAGCGCGGGAAATGGACAATCTCTGCGATGCGATGAAAGACATCGAACATACGGTGGACGACATCTACGAGAGTTATATGTCCAATTTGTTCGAGTTTGAACAGAATGCCATCGAACTGGTCAAGAAGAAGAACATCGCCCAGGCGCTGGAAGATACTTCCGACAGCGCGAAGGCCGTGTCCAGCATCGTCCGCAGTATTGTCGTCAAACAGGGGTGATGATGATAGCCGTCGTCCTCATTACGGCGCTGATTGCGCTGATTTTCAGTTTCACCAACGGCATGAACGATGCGGCGAACTGCATCGCGTCCGTGGTGGCGACCAAGGCCCTGCCGCCGAAAGTTGCGGTGGCGTGGGCTGCCTTCTGGATTTTCTTCGCCCTTTTCATTTTTGACACGACAGTGGCCGCCACGATGGGAAAGGGCATCGTGGACCAGAACTGCATCGACGTCTATGTGATTCTCGCCGCGCTGCTCGGTTCCGTCCTCTGGATATTCATCTGCACGAAAATCGGACTCCCGATTTCGGCGTCGCATGCCCTGGTCGGCGGGCTCATCGGGCCGGTCTGGTTCGTGTACGGCCCCCAGTACCTGATTGCCGGCGGCATCATTCCCATCCTCGCGTTCATCGTGATTTCCCCGCTGCTGGGCATGGTGGCCGGTTTCTTGCTCAACTGCCTGTTCATATTGCTGTTCCGCCACTGCCCCGTCAAGAAAGTGGACAAGGTGTTCCGCCGTCTGCAACTGGTCTCTTCGGCGGCCTTTTCCCTCGGCTTCGGCGGCAATGACGGCCAGAAGACGATGGGTATCATCGCCATCCTCCTCGCCACGGCCTTTGCTTCCCGCCCGGACAGCGGCATCCTGCAACTCTTGTATGGCAACGGCGCGGCAGCTGCACAGGCCGCCGGTTATGCGGGCTTTTTCGTGCCGGTGTGGCTGAAATATACCTGTTATGCGCTGATTGCCATCGGAACGGTGACGGGCGGCTGGAAAGTCATCCGCACCTTGGGCGAGGGCCTGAGCAAACTGTATCCTACGCAGGGTTTCTGTGCGGAACTCTCCGGAGCGGCCACCCTGATTCTGACGGCTATCTGGGGCATTCCCGTCAGCACGACGCACACCATTACCGGGTCCATCATCGGAACGGGGCTTACGCGCGGGGTGAAACGGGTGAAATGGCTGACGACGAAGAGCATCGTGGGGGCATGGGTCCTGACGATTCCGGCGGTCATCGTGGTCAGCGGGCTGATTTACCTCGCCATGGTACGCTGGTTCGGCTGTCCGGTCAAGACCCTGTAAGGAAAGCCAATGCGGCCGCCAGGATTTCCCGGCGGTCTTTTTCTTCCCGGAAACATTCCAGCGGGACGCCGATGGCGGCGCTGCGGTGTCCGTCCGCTTCATAGAGCACGGCCCCGCCTTTGCCGCTGTCCGGATACCGGAGCCAGATGCGGGCGCCTTTCCGTGCAGATGCGAGGGCATCCGCCGCTTCGATGCGGTAGCACGCCGTGTTCGGCTCGTGGTAGAAGGCATATCCGGCGAGGCATCCTGCCGCGGTACCGTAGGCGGCATCAAAGCGGTAGCCGAATGTCTCTCCGATGAAATCCCGCACCTGCTGTCCCGGCTTTTCCTCGATGGGGAAGATGCGGATCCATCCGTCTGTGGCGATGTTGCAGCCGCTCAGGAAGATGCCGCCGCCCCGCCGGGTCCAGTTCCGGAGGGCGGCCTGCAGGGCCGGCGGAAAAACGGCGTGGCGTTCTTCCGGGGAGCCGGCGCCTCCGCATACCGTCAGCTGCTTGCCGCAAATCAAATCCAGCAGCGTCTCGCGGCAGGTGGTGTCCGCGCAGAATGCGTTGCGGGACATGGAACGGAAGCCGTACCCGAGGGCCATCAGCGCCCGTCCGTGGACATAGGGGTAGTCGAAACTGTTGCCGGCATAGCAGCCGCCCGCGTACGGACGGTGCGAAGCGCCGAAACCGGGGTCGTCGTCGCTTTTCCATTCCATCTCGCGCCGGAATTCGTAGTTCTCGCCGATGTAACCGTATTCCTGCAGGTAAGGGACGCCGCTGTCCATCCACGCGGCGAAGCCCCCGATTTGTTCGCCGTCGTCTTTCCATGCCGGGGCGCTGACGCGGTCGAAATTGTTGACGACCAGCACCTGCCCCTTTTCGGGACCGCCGGGCCGGCCTATGGCGAGGATTTCGGACGGGAAACCCATCCCGCCGTCGTTGAGGGGGGATACCTGAAAGGCATAGATGTGCCCCGGGGAGACGGGATATTCCCAGCAGGGCTTTTCCACGCGGACGCCTTCGTCGAAGACGCCGTCATCCACACGGGTGCGCACGAGGTACGCCTGCGGGGCGGCGGTCGGCTCCAGCGGGTCCTGCACCGGAGTCCATTGCAGAAGCGCACGGCTGCTGTCTGCGCTGAAACGGAGCGCGAAGTCCTGCACGGGCAGGGGCTGCACCCGGTAAGGGCAGCCGTACACGGCGCTGAGGAATTTGAGGATGCCTTTGTAAATGGCGCGGCAGACGGCAAAGCGGAAAGCGGGGTCCTGCCCGCAGGTCATGTCGGCGAGGTTCTGGTGGCTGAGCAGTTCCAGCAGCATGGCCGGGACATCGTTGCCGAGGACTTCCCGGTAGCCCCGGTCCCAGAGTTCCCGCCGTGTCCACTGCGGGTTGTACCCGGCACGGACATCCGAAACGATTTGGCTCTGGACGAAATCCGCGAGCAGGCGGCTGGCCATCCGGTCGCTGCCGTCCGAAAACTTCCGGGTCTGTTCGTTGAACAGGGAATAGATGGCCAGCGTGCCGACGGTGGTGTCCGCCGCAGCCGTTCCTGCATCGGTGTGGAACGCCAGCGAGCAGTCGAAGGGGATGCCCTTTTCCCGCTTGAGCAGCGCCACCCATTCCGGGCGCATGGCATAGTCGTTGAAATAGTCGTTTTTTTCGGGGTTGCGCAGGCAGCTGTCCAGTCCGGCCCACGGCATCCAGCAGGAAGCGCCCTCGGCCCAGGCGGGCATTCCGGAGAGGCGGCCTCCCCGCAGGATTTTCCCGTAGCCGCCCCCGAATTTCACGGCGTCCGCGCTGACGGTTTCATGGCTTTCTCCCCGGTTGTCCAGTTCTACGTAGGAACGGTCGTCCAGTTCGAAGAATCCGAGGAACACCCAGGTGCCGCCCGCCCGCCGCTGGTCAACGCTCAACCGCGTTTTGCCGCCCCGGTGGCAGACCGTATACCGGGCGCAGGCGCAACTCTCCGGCGTGCTTTTGTAGCTGACATAGACGGCATAGCGGCCCGCCCGCCCGGGGGCGGGCGTCCAGCGGGCGCGCGCGCCTCCGTTCCGGGTACACCGTGCCCGGCGG
>JAGAFI010000050.1 GCA_017612675.1 Bacteroidales bacterium | reverse complement strand
TGGCCGTAGAAGCCGCCATGCTGGGCACACCATCCGTCCGATTCAATGATTTCGCAGGAAAAATCGGTGTATTGGAAGAATTGGAGCATCATTACCAATTGACATTCGGCATACCGTCTTCCCAACCGGAGCGCTTGTACGATACCGTTTCCAAACTTTTGTCCTGTACGGATTTGAAAGAAGTTTTTCAGAAGCGCAGAAAACAGATGCTCAATGATACCATAGATGTCTGTGCGTTTTTTACTTGGTTTGCAGAGAATTATCCGGACAGCCGTGCTATTGTTCTACAAAATCCAGAGTATCCATCTAATTTCAAATGAAACAGTTCCTACCACTTCAAATGCAAACAATCCCTTTGTATGAATCGGAAGGTTTGTGGAAACGCTTGAAAAAATCCGCCCAGGAGCACGGATACCATTCTGTAATCTGGTACGGCATAATTCGATATAAAGATATGTTTCTCAGCCGTTTACAGATGCATTTACCATGGAATGGCCTACGCGTTACCATGCAACGCTGGCGAGGTGTCCATGTAGGGAAAGGCGTCCATATCGCACAGAAAGTGGACATTGAAAGCGTATATCCGGAATTTGTCGTGCTCGAGGACTATTCCGCGTTGTCCGGCCAGAACCTGATTCTGACACACAACAAGACGGATTTGTACCATTGCCGCGCCATCCGGTCGTTTATCGCACCCGTCATTTTGCGCCGGCACGCCGTTCTCTCCGTAGGCGTTACCGTACTGCCCGGGGTGGAAATCGGGGAAGGCTCCATCATCTCGGCGAACAGTCTCGTCAAACAGGATATTCCGCCCTTCGTCCTGGCCGGCGGAAACCCTGCGGTCGTCATTGCGGACATTTCCCGCTTTCTCAGACAGAATTATACTCCAGAGGAATTTGACCGGATTCTTGCCGAAAGAAAAGCCAAGTTCAACATCTAAACAACATTCGATATGAGTAATGCAGAAAAATTCGATGCAGTCTTTATGGACGCACTCCAAATCACCAAAGAACAACTTCCCGGGCTTACATACCAATCCATCCCCGCATGGGATTCTGTCGGGCACATGTCCCTGGTCGCCGCACTTGAAGATGCCTTTGACATTATGCTGGATACCGATGATATCATCGATTTGTCTTCCTATGAAAAAGGAAAAGAATTGTTAAAGAAATACGCAGTGGAACTCTGATGCTCAAGGGTAAGAACGCAATCATAACCGGAGCTGGAAGCGGAATAGGACTGGCCACCCTGCATTTGTTCGCAGAGAACGGATGCAACTGCTGGGCAATCGTCCACCGCAACGATGATGGCTTCAAACGCGAAATTCATCGGATAGAAAGCGGTTGCGGCGTTTGGGTCAAGCCGATTCTCATCGATTTGGGTCATTCGGATTCCATCAACGAGGGAATGAAAGCGGTCTTAAAGGAAAAGGTTCCGATAGATATCCTCGTCAATGCGGCGGGTATTGTAAGCCCCTCGCGCTTATTTTCCATGACAAAAATGGAAGACGTGCGCAAGGTGATGGACGTAAATTTCTTCGGTGCCTTGGAACTGACGCAGTTTGTACTACGTCCCATGATGCGCAAGAAAAAAGGCAGCATCATCAATATCGCCAGCGTTTCCGCCTGGGGCGAAGATGCCTCCCAGATAGAATACGCAGCCAGCAAGGCAGCCCTGATAGTGGCCACGAAAAAACTGGCAAAAGAGTTGGGGGGAACGGGCATTCGGGTCAATGCCGTGGCACCCGGCTTCATCCGGACCAAAATGCTCAAGTCTCTATTGGACGAAGACACCGCCGAAAAAATCCAGAAAGAACTGGGACTGCATCGTTTCGGTAATCCTGAAGAAATTGCCGAGGTTTGCCTCTTTTTGGCCTCTGAAAAATCTTCGTATATGACCGGTGAAACCATCAAAGTCGACGGTGGCGGAATAAATGTACGTTTCCCCATTCCAAAGTAAAGACATGGATTTAAAACAATTCGCAAAAGAACTGCGCTTGTCAGCCTTGAAGATGGCCTGCGACTGCGGAAAGAACGGCTCTCACGTAGGTTCAGGACTGTCGTCCATCGAGATTATGGCCACGCTGTACGGCGACGTTCTGAAATATGATGTAAACCATCCTGCGGATGAAAACCGTGACAGGCTGGTGGTCAGTAAGGGCCATTGCGTGCTTGCTTACTATTCTGCCTTGAACAAAGTCGGTTTCCTTTCTGATGAGGATATCGCCAGTTTTGAGACCAACGGCTCGCATTTCCACGGCCATGCCATGCGCAATCTGAAGCACGGTATCGAATTTTCGGGCGGAAGTTTGGGGATGGGGATGAGTTTTGCTGTAGGGTTGGCCCTTTCTTGTAAGAAAAAAGGGCTTTCCTGCCGTGTGTTTGCTTTGGTTGGAGACGGAGAATGCGACGAAGGGCTGATTTGGGAAGCCGCCATGTCTGCTGCCCACTATCAATTGGACAACTTTATGGTGATTGTAGACCGGAACAAGTTACAATACGACGGTCCCACCGAATTGGTGATGAACCCATTGGATCTCGCGAAAAAATTTGAAGCTTTCGGATTTGACGTGCAAGTGGCGGATGGGCACGATTGCAACGCTTTGTCCAAAGCGCTGAAGAAAATGGCCGATAAACCCATGTGTGTCATTGCAGATACCGTCAAAGGGAAAGGGGTATCCTTTATGGAAGGTGTAAAAGAGTGGCACCATCATACGTTGTCACAGGAAGAATACGAACAAGCGGTAAAGGAGGTTGCAAATGTTTGAGATTACAAGGATCAATGCCCGCAGTTGTTCCCTGCTGGGGCAGCGGGGTGCCATTTTCGGACTGGCGGCTTTGGAAGCAGCCCGGGAAGACGAGAAATTCGTGCTGCTGACCGCCGATCTGGCCACGCTGTCCGGCATGACGAAATATATCGACAGGTATCCGGACCGCTTCCATAATGTCGGCATCGCCGAACAGAATATGATAGGAATCGCGGCGGGCCTGGCTGCAGAAGGCTTTCATCCGTGCGCGACGACCTACGCCACCTTCATTACCATGCGCAGCTGTGAGCAAATCCGCCACTTCTGCGGCTATATGAAAGAGAAGATCATTGTGGTTGGTTCCGGTGCCGGTTTAAGCCAGGGCTTTGCCGGTAATACACACTATACCATGGAGGACTTGGCCGTGATGCGTTCCATTCCTAACATGACCATCATGTCTCCCGCTGATGGCGCTTCAGCTGTGAAACAGTTTGAGCTGGCACGAACGGCTGAAGGTGCCGTATATATGCGTCTGACAGGCAATTTGAACTGCCCGATGGTCTATAAAGACGATGTTTCTTTTGAAATCGGAAAAGCAAACTTACTGAAAGAAGGCCATGACGTGGTGATATTCGCCGTCGGGACGATGGTGAGCACGGCACTGAAAGCCGCCACATTACTGGAAGGGAAAGGTATCGGGGCCACGGTATATGACCTATTCAGCGTCAAGCCGGTGGACCGTGAAGCCATCTTGTCCGCCAAACAGTACAGACTGGCTGTCACCGTTGAAGAACACAACAAGATGGGGGGCCTTGGAGCCGCCGTCGCCGAAGTGATGACCGGGCAAACGGGGATGCCGAAATTGTTGCGCTGCGGTATCCACGACCGTTTTGATACGGCCGGCGACTATGAGGGATTATTGGCGCAGAACAAGCTTACGCCTGAGTTGCTGGCAGAAGATATCACATCTGCCGTAAACAAATAAATCCACGTACCCGGATTCAATGGGGCTGCAGCCGTACGGCGTCTGTCCCCGATTCCCGCACAAACCACCTGAAATGTTCGATTTTCTCGCATATTCCCCGAAAATAGCCATCATCAGCGACACCGGCGCACACTACACTTACGGGCAACTGCAGGCTGCGGTGGATGTGCTGAAGCCTTTTTTTAGGAAAGGCGAACTGGCTTTTTGCCTCTGCACGAATACGCCCGCCTGCATCATGGGGTATCTGGCGTTGCTGGAAAGCGGGGTGGCAACGGTGCTGGTAGATGCCCGCAAGAACAGGGATCTGCTGCAAGGATTGTTGGATATTTACCATCCCAACTGGGTATGGGGTCCGATAGGAGCGGGATTCGGGGAAATCTTCCGGCAAATGGAAGATTATGCACTGTACGCATATAGCTCCCAACAACATCGTATTCATCCGGATGTTGCGCTATTGCTCACCACTTCTGGCAGTACCGGCTCTCCGAAACTGGTCAAACTCACAGCGGGCAATATCCGCAGCAATGCGGAAGCCATTGCGCAGTATCTGGGCATCGATGCCAGTGAAAAACCGGTGACAACGCTCCCGATGTATTATTCCTTTGGGCTTTCCATCATCAACAGCCACCTGCTAAAAGGAGCCACTATTCTGCTGACGGACAAAACAATCGCCCAGCGCGAATTTTGGGATTTCATGCAGGAGCACAAAGCAACGAGCATCTCCGGCGTACCCTATACCTATGAAATGCTCAAACGGCTCCACTTTTTTCGGATGTCCTTGCCGCACTTGAAGACCATGACGCAGGCAGGCGGAAAAATGCCCGCTGACCTGGCCCGGGAATACATCGATTTCGCGGCTGCGAATGGACAGCGTTTCTTCATTATGTACGGACAGACGGAAGCGACCGCCCGGATGAGTTACTTGCCGTGGGAATATGCCCGGGATAAATATGCCAGTATCGGTGTCGCCATTCCAGGCGGACGGTTTTCCTTGCGGGACGACCATGACCGTGAAATCCTGGCCCCTGATACGGAAGGGGAACTGGTCTTTGAAGGGCCTGGCGTCTGTATGGGATATGCGGAAGGTCCGGAAGATCTGTCCCGCGGAGATGAAAACCACGGCATCCTGCATACCGGTGACATCGCCCGTTTTGACACGGACGGTTTCTTCTATATCACAGGGCGCATGAAACGTTTCGTCAAAATCTGGGGCAACCGCTGCAACCTGGATACCGTGGAACAACTCGTCCATACGGTCACGTCCCACTGCGCCTGCGTCGGCACAGATGACAAAATCACAGTGTTTGTGACGGAAAATGGACTGTCTGGGAGCATCATTTCCTTGTTGGCGGAAAAGACCGGCCTGAACGCCCGGGCCTTCGAAATCCGGATTGTAGATGCCATTCCGCGCAATCCTTCTGGAAAAATCCAATATGCTGATTTACAAGCATTATTATGAATATAGACGAGATATTGGACCTCGACCCCTATGCACTTCCGCACCGAGAAAAACAGGCGATGCTCCAAGAACGGTTGCAGGAACTGACCCTGCACCACTACCTGCACTGTCCGGAATACCGGGCGATGATGAATGCCATTGGGCTGGATACGACGCATTTGCCCGCATATGATGCCCTCCCCTTCCTTCCTGTCCGCTTGTTCAAGGAATGGGAATTGTGCAGCTGCCCGAAAACGGAAATTGTCAAGACCATGACTTCTTCCGGCACAACCGGCCAGCAGGTATCGCGGATATTCCTCGACCGGGCAACAGCTGCCGCCCAGCAAAAATGCCTGACCCGGATTGTGTCGCAGTTCATCGGCAACAAGCGGGTTCCAATGCTGATTCTGGATACCCCTGCCGTAATCAAAGACCGAAATATGTTCTCGGCACGCGGGGCGGGCATCCTGGGTTTCTCCATGTTCGGGAGCAAAAGATGCTATGCCTTTGACGAAAACATGGAACTGGATACCGAAAGCGTCCGTACATTCCTGTCCACACACGAAGGAGAAACTATTTTCATGTTTGGATTCACCTTCATGGTCTGGCAGCATTTTTACCAAAAACTTGCCACTGCAGGTTACCACCCGGATTTACACCGCGCCGTGTTGATACACGGCGGAGGATGGAAAAAACTCATTGGGGAAAAAGTATCTCCCGAAGTATTCAAAGCGGCGTTGCATGATGTTTGCGGCATCCTTCCGGAGAATATTCATGATTATTATGGTATGGTTGAGCAAACCGGAACCGTATATGTGGAATGTGCTTGCGGTCACCTGCATGCTTCAAGTTTCAGTGACGTCATCATTCGTCGCCCCCGGGATTTCAGCATTGCGGACACCGGAGAAAAAGGGCTGGTTGAAGTAGTCTCCGTTCTTCCGGAAAGTTATCCGGGGCATATCCTGCTGACGGAAGACGAAGGACGCATTTTAGGAGAAGATGACTGTCCTTGTGGCCGGAAAGGCAAGTATTTCACGATTGAAGGAAGAATTAAACATGCGGAAATCCGCGGATGCAGTGACACGTATGCAAGCAAGTTTTGACATTCCCTTTTCCCCGGACGTACTGGATTATCTGTCCGTCTTGTCAGCACAACTGATGCGGGATTCTGCTACGCGAGCGTTCCCGGATGTGGGCACCTTCGCCTTTTTCTGCCGCAAAGCCAATCTGGAGAAATGGAAAAAGGCATATGGCCCGTTGGACGGGCGCGTCGGGAGAGGGGTGGTTTTCCATATCGCACCCTCCAATGTCCCGGTTAATTTCGCCTATTCGATGGCGGTCGGGTTGCTGGCAGGTAATGCCAATATCGTGAAAGTCTCCTCAAAAGATTTCCCGCAGGTAACCCTCATTCGCAAGCATCTGGAGGCGTTGCAGGAAACCCACCCTGTTGGCAAGCGGGTGAAAATCGTCCATTATCCCAATACGCGAGAACAGACCGACGCTTATTCCTCACAAGCGGACGTACGGGTGATTTGGGGCGGAGACGCTACAATTGCAGCTATCCGGCAGTCTCCCCTTCCTCCCCGTTCTTTCGATGTCTGCTTTGCCGACCGGTACTCGATTGCCGCCATTGATGCGGATGCCGTATTCCGGGCTACGGAGCAGGAACTTTCGGCGCTCGCAGAAGGATTTTACAACGACACCTATCTGTTCGACCAAAATGCATGCAGTGCCCCTCATCTGGTTCTATGGCGGGGCGCAGAAGCGGGACGCACCAGATTCTGGAAAGCCGTCCACCAAGTCGCCACCGCCAAGTATCCGTTTCAGGACGTGCAGGCCATTGACAAGTTGGATGCACTGTTCTCGCAGGCAGTCGCCATTGGGAGCCGACAGATTCCGACCCAAGACAACTTGCTGGTACGGGCTTCATTGGATACCCTCCCGCAAGACATTGACGCCTACCGTTGTACGGGTGGGTATTTCCTCGAACACACCCTTGTTTCCCTTTCGGAATTGTCTGCCATTGTAAACCGGAAATACCAGACGCTGGCTTATTACGGTTTTTCGCCGACAGAATTGCAGGATGCCGTATGCGGGCTTCCCGGGATAGACCGCATCGTACCCATTGGCAAAACCACAGAATTCTCTCTCTTTTGGGATGGATTTGACTTAATCAGGACATTGAGCCGGGTTGTAACCATTGCGTAACAATATCGGGGCTCCCTCGTGTTTTCTGACAAAATTTTAATGCCTTGTCCACCAACCATATATAACAAATGCTCTAATATCCACTTAATGTCAAAATGATCAAGCTTTTGACCGTTATCGGCGCCAGGCCGCAAATCATCAAGGCTGCCGCCATCTCCCGGGCGGTGCGCGGCCCCTTTTCCGGCCAGGTTGAAGAAAAAATTCTGCATACCGGCCAGCACTACGACGCCAATATGTCGGACGTGTTCTTTGGTGAATTGGGCATCCCGCAGCCGGATTTCAATCTGGGCGTGGGCTCCGGCAGGCATGGCGAACAGACAGCCCGGATGATTGCCGGCATCGAAGCGGTCCTTCTGCAGGAACATTTCGATGGCGTCATCCTGTATGGCGACACCAATTCCACCCTGGCCGGGGCCGTGGCCGCATCGAAGCTGCATGTGCCCGTGTTCCATGTGGAGGCCGGACTGCGTTCCTTCAACATGGCCATGCCGGAAGAAGTGAACCGCATCGTCTGCGACCAGTTGTCGTCGATTCTTTTCGCACCCACCGAAACGGCCTGCCGGAACCTGATGCGCGAGGGCTTCGGAGACTCCCCCGCCCGGTTTCCGGGAGGAAAGAAGCGGCTGGTCTGCCGGAGCGGTGATGTCATGTACGACAACAGCTTGTATTTTTCCGCCTTGGCACAGAAGCGCAGCCGCATCTTCGAACAGGCTGGCGTAGCACCGGAGCAGTATATCCTTGCCACCATCCACCGGGACCACAACACGGACGAGCCCGCACGGCTGACAGCCATTTTCCGGGCATTGCTGGACATCGCGGAAGAAGCCGGGACGAAAGTGGTCCTGCCCCTGCATCCGCGTACCGCCAAGATGCTGCCCGGGAATGTGGAACACAGCGTCTTTGCTCGGCTTGAGAATTCCCGGCACATCCTGCGCATCCCGCCCGCTTCGTTCCTGGACATGATTGCGCTGGAGAAAAACGCTTCGCTGGTCATGACCGACAGCGGCGGCGTGCAGAAAGAAGCCTTCTTCTTTGCACGTCCCTGCATCATCCTTCGCCCGGAAACCGAATGGGTGGAGATTATCGAACACGGTGCCGGCGTACTCGCCGATGCGGACTATGCCCGTATCCGGGAAGCATACCGGACGTTTGCCGGGCGCAAGGTCGCTTTCCCGCCCCTGTTCGGGGACGGACATGCGGCAGAAAAAATCCTCACGGCCCTGCTCGCTTATTAAACGGATTTTTGCCTATGCCTGACTTTACCCTGCATACCTACCGTGCGCTGCTGACGGCGTTCCAGAAAGCCGGTTATACCCTGATTCCCTTCCGCCGTTATCTGGAAGAAGAACCGGAGGGAAAATACGTCATCCTGCGCCATGATGTGGATGAACTTGCCGGCAATGCACTGAAAATGGCGACATTGGAGCACCAGCTCGGCATTTGTGCCACCTATTATTTCCGCCGGGTCAAGGGCAGTGATGAGCCTGCCGTCATCAAGGCCATCGCCGCCATGGGCCACGAAATCGGCTACCACTATGAAGATTTGGCCGACAGCAACGGCGATACCGGGGCGGCCTACCGTTCCTTCGCGGAGAATCTTGCTTATTTCCGGACGTATGCTCCGGTCACGACCGTCTGTATGCACGGCAGTTCTGCTTCCCCGTATGACAACCGGGACTTGTGGAGAAACGGTGGGTTGCGAGAATATGGTATCATGGGGGAACCGTATTTGAGTACGGATTTTTCCCGGGTGTATTACCTGACCGATACCGGATACTGCTGGGACGGAACGAAATACGCCTACCGGGATGTGGCGCCGAATCCTTTCGGGCTGCATTTCCACAAAACCTCCCAGATTATCCGCAGCCTCAAGGCCGGAGAATTCCCGCCGCATGCCATGCTGCTCGCCCACACGCTGTGGACAGACAGCGGATGGCTCTGGCTGAAACTGCATCTGCGGCAAATCCCCGCCAGCCTGTTTAAACGGGCGGCGCGGAACAACAAATATGTCTATAAACTCTACGCGTTGATTGGCGCGAAACGAAAAAAGTCCAGCAAATGACCCATTACGAAATCCCACCGGCAAAAGAGATTCCGTTCTTCGATCATGGTAAGAACTTGGCAGAGACCATCCAGCGTTCCAGCTCCCGCCGGAACATGTCGCCCCTCAAGTTCATGTGGCGCAAAGTCCGCAACATCCTTTTGAACAGGATGGCATACTTCTGCCCCTTGAACGCTTGGAGAATCCGCATGCACCGCTGGCGTGGCGTCCACATCGGACAGGATTGCTACATCGCCCAGCAGGTCAATATCGACAACGCCTACCCCGAATATGTGTTTATCGAAGACCATTGCGGTGTCAACCAGGGGGTCACCATCCTGACCCATACCAATGTCCGTTCCGACTTCGGAAATGCCGTCAGATGCCGGGTTGCGCCCGTCGTGTTGCGCCAAGACAGCCTAGTTTCCATCAACTGCACCCTTCTGCCCGGCGTCGAAATCGGGGAGCACGCCATTGTCAGCGCCGGTTCTGTCGTGCTCAACAGGGTCAAGCCTTATACGCTGGTCATCGGGAATCCGGCCAAAAAATATGCGGATTTACACAACGCCATCCAATAACACGGGACGATATGATTACCTGCTGCATAACCAATGACATCGAGACGACCTCCATCGTAAATGGCGGATTGCGGGAAGATACCGGCATAAAAGTCTGGAAAGAAGGAATTCCGGCCTTGCTGGATGTGTATGACGAATATGGCGTGCGTGCAACCTTCTTTTATATCGCAACTTTTGCGAAGCATTGCCCCGACATCGTCCGGATGGTGCAGGCCCGCGGGCATGAAATCGCTTGTCACGGGATGACCCACGAGCACACCCAGGCCTTCGACATCTTGTCTTATGACCGGCAACTCGCCCACTTGCGGGAGGCCAAGGCCATTTTGGAAGATATCGCCGGTGAAGCCGTCGTTTCTTTCCGGGCGCCGGCGCTCCGTGTCAACAAAGATACGCCGCGGGCATTGGCGGAAGCCGGTTTCCGCTTTGACAGTTCCGTGGCCCCGCAACGTTTCGATATGTTCATGTCATTGGGCAGCAAGGGAAAACTGCCGTGGATACGAGCGCCACGCGCTCCGTATATGACAGCATCTGACAATCTTGCGCGCAAGGGAGACAGCGGCATCATCGAAGTCCCGGTGTCTGCCCGCATCCTCCCCTACATCGGAACATTCATGC
Source organism: Bacteroidales bacterium (assembly GCA_017612675.1). GTDB lineage: Bacteria > Bacteroidota > Bacteroidia > Bacteroidales > UBA932 > Cryptobacteroides. The sequence continues at coordinate 5,693 of JAGAFI010000050.1, read as the reverse complement.
GTATCTCCCCGACATTGACCGCCGCCCTCCGCCGTGGACTGTATCGGGAACTGCGTGCCGACAACCGGAAAGTCGCCAACTTCCTCATCCATCCCAATGAAGTGATTACGGAGGAAGACCTGCATCTGCCGACACAGCGCCGGGGGGCCAATTTCATTTCTTACCTGCTTTCCGACGTCCTGCGCCGCCATCTCAAGCAGCGCAACCTCGGCCCTGCTGCCCTCTCCCTCTTTGAAAAAGAACTTGCGTTCTGGCAGAAGAAAGGAGCGGCATTCAGGACCATCTGCGGTCATGGGCAAAACGCCTGCGGAATTCCCCGCTAAGCCGTTTTTGCCCGCAGGATTCGCATAATGTCATCGAAGCATTTCATCTCAGCGATTTCTTCCGGTTCCAGGGAGACATCGAAGGTCGCTTCGAGTTCCACCACCAGATTCAGCTGCCCCATGGAGTCCCACTTTTCGCAAGTTTCCTGGGAAAGCGTCCTGTCAACCGTTTCCAGTTCGAAAAGCTCCTGCAGGATTTTCAACACTTTTTCTTCCATCGTCATTGTATTGTGATGTGATAACAGGGCTTGATGCCTAAATCAGCGCCATTCAAATCCAATATGTAAGATTTCCGGCCGTCCGGCCATTCTTCCAGACACGAGAAACCGCAGCGCTCATAAAAATCTTTCACCTGGCCATTCTTCGCCGTAGGGATGTAGGCTGCCTTCACCATCGTTGTGCCATCCGCTTTCAGCAGGGCAAGTATTTGCCTGATGAAGGCGGTTTCTATATTCTTCCCCAGAATGCGGCAACTCAGCAAGAAGGTATCGATGGTATCTCCATTCACCATGATACACCCCGTAATACCATTATCTCCAAACCTGTCAGCCACACTGATGCACCAGATTTTCCAGCCTGCCTGCATACAGGAACGCACATCTGCATCTGTGTAACGTTTTGTGGTGAGGTTGAACTGGTTGGTCTTTTGCGTCATCTGCGCGATGCGCGGGATATTGAATTCATTGGCGGCCTCGACCACAAGGTGCATGTCCAGACTTTCCAGGAAGGCGTCGAAATCCACGAAACCGCGCCGGGCGGAGGCCCTTTTTGCGTTGGCCTTGTATTGCTCGATTTTGTCCTTGTCCTCCCGGGTCACCGAATAAACGCGGAAATACGTCTCCACCACCTGCTTGAAAAAAACGGGCAATTCGTATGGTTGTGCCGGAAAATCAGGTACTGCCACCATCGGGAGGGCCTGTCGGACCAGTTCCCGCTCGGTGGGATTGTCGTCGATGAACACGAAACTGTCCAGGCCGATATTCAGTTCATCGGCCATTTCCTGTATGTTGGACACCTTGTCCCTCCAGTTGATGCGCCACGTGGCGAAGTTGTCTTTCCGCAGCACCATAAACGGGTTCTTCTCCCAGGCTTCCAGCACATCGGCTTCATTGTTCTTGCTGCAAACAGCCAGAATGACACCGTTCTTGCCCAATTCCAGCAGCGCTTCCTGGAAAAGATGGAACGCCTTGCCGGGATAATCCCCTCCCAGCCTGATTTCGGTCAGGCCGTCTTCGCCGAGCACCCCGCCCCACAAAGTGTTGTCGAGGTCAAGCACCAGGCATTTTTTCCGTTTCAACGCCACCGCATCCAGCTTGCGCTGGAACCAGCTCGCAAACGGCTGGGAAAGCCGGGGATTCATTCCCATCTGGGAAATGAACCAGAACTTCCAGTCAAACACCTCCCGGGCCGGATATTGGCGCGTAAACTCCCGGATGTCCAGCAGTTTGACATGGGGATATTCCGCTTCCGCCTGCACCAGCGCCATGTTATAGGATGCGACGGCGGCCACCAGTTCGGTGCCGGATGTGAAAGGCACGGCATAGGCATTTTCGTCCATCGTCAGGACGATGAAAGGCTTGGTCTTGTCCACCTGCTCCAGCACAAACGAGAACTTCCGGGCGTACTCCCGGATTTCGGCGCAGAGCCGTTCCATATCATACCTTACCGGCAGCTGGTAGAACCACACATAGCCGTCGGCATCCGCAGGGATATAGGAAATGTCGTCATAGCCGCTGAACGTGTACCCTTTCGGGAAAAAGCGTTCTACCGTATTATTTCGGAAAAGGAACATGTATGCAGGATTAATCAATCATGGCAGCCGGCTCTTCGACCAGTTCGATCAGCCCGACCGCCTTGTTGTAGAAAAATGCCACCCTTGCCCCGCAAAACGCCACGGCAACAGCCGGCCTGCCGACCATGACATAATGCTGCCGGCGGAGTTTCAGGGCCGCTTCTTCTATGTTTTGCACGACATAGCATGTGTGGTAGGGTGTTACGCCATTCTTTTCAAGCGTCTTGTTTACGGGAGCGTTTTCATTGGCGGGCATCAGCAATTCCACCGCCGGGAATCCCGCACGGGTCAGCCAGCAGATATACACGTCTTGCATCGGATCGAGGACCGTGGACGAGCGGTGGTACCCGCCCTGTTCATATAACGGCGCCGTAGCTTCAATATCCCTGACGGCCACTCCGATATGATGGAACTTGAACTCCGGAAGCATAGGACTCAATATTCAATGACAGGAGAAATCCGGCATCCCTGCATTTGCAGGCCGGCGACGCCCCAGGAAAGGCCAGCGCCAAATCCCGCCATCACCAGGCGGTCGCCATCTTTCAGCCTTCCATACAGTTCGCTGGCCATGGTGAGCGGGATGCTGGTGGAACTGGTGTTGCCATAGCGGTCTATGCAGTACGGCACTTTCTCCGGGTCAAAGCGCAGTTTCTTCACAAAAAAATCCGTCATGAAACGGTTGGCCTGGTGAAACACCAGCCAGTCAACCGCATCGAGCGGCGTCCCGGAGACTTCCGAAAGTTCCCGAATGGTTTTGGGAACACGCTTCATTGCGAAGTTGAACACATCCATGCCGTCCATATATACTTCCAGACCGTTGTGGATGTCCCCGTTTTCGTTCTTTCTTTCCACCAGCGATGCTGCGGTGACCGGATTGCGCATGCCATCGCGGATGATGACGGCATCACGGCCGGACCCATCGCTCCGCAAGATGAAAACGGACTCCCCGAAATCCCCTTTTTCCACCAGGGTGGCGGTGGCCGCATCGCCATAAAGCGGCCAGTCGACGGTATCCTTCCGATTCACGATTTTTGAAAACGTCTCACCGTCAAGAAGCAGAACCCGCCGGACATCCGGCAGGGACGCATAGGCATAAGCCGCAGAAAGGGCAAACACATATCCGGAACAGCCCAAAGACACATCCATGGCCAAGGTGTCCGTCGGCAGGCCCAGCCGGTCCTGCAACAAAGGGGCCGTCGCCGGTATCCGGTAATCGGCCGTCTGGCTCATGAACAGCAGCACGTCGATACTGTCGGGCTCTATCTGGTTGTCCGCCATCAATTGCATGGCGGCCCGGTATGCCAGATCGCTCGCACATACCCCTTCCGCCGCAATGCGGCGTTCCCGCACGCCAATGCTGTCAATCGTCTTTTGTATCGCTTCTTCCGGTATCAGGTAGCCAAGGTCTTTGTTATAGACCACGTCTCGTGGCACACAAGCGGACAATGCCCGGATTCCCACATCTTTGTATCGAATCGTCGCCATAATCTCCGCATCAATGGACAAGGGAACACCCCCCATCTACCACAATACTGGCCCCGGTGATGAAAGAGGCCGCATCGCTCAGCAAAAATGCAACCGTGCGCGCCACTTCTATCGGTTGCCCGTAACGGCCGAGCAGATAATGGGCTTTGATATCCTTTTGATAATCATCTTCCGTAACCGCTCCTCCCGCAGCCGTCATGGCGGTACGGATCATACCGGGGCATACGGCATTCACACGGATGCCACGCCCGCTGAAATCGACGGCACATGACTTGGCAAAGGCGTTGATGCCCGCTTTGGTCATGTCATAGGCGGCATTCCCGAGGGCATGGCTGGCGACACCGCCCACCGATGCCGTAAAGACATACGAGGCCCCCTTGTTGAGCTTTTTCTTTTTATACAGCTCCCGGGCGAGTTTTACATGGGCGGTCAGATTGGTGTCGATAATCTCGTCCAGGTCCGCGTCTTTCAGGAATTTCACGGGAACGCGCGCAATCATGATACCGGCATTGGAGAGGATGCCGTCCAGGGGCGGCAATGCTTCCACCAGGCGCGACAGGCCTTCCTTCGTCCGGAGATCCGCCACGATATGGCGATGCTGCCGCTCCCCGGTCGCATCCAGGCAGGAAAGGGTTTCTTGCAGGCGGGCCTCATTGCGTGCCGTCAGCACCAGCGACGCACCCAGTTTCGCACATTCGATGGCCGTTTCACGGCCGATACCGCTGCTTGCGCCCGTGATGAGCACGGTCTTGCCCCAAAGGGAATAAGGGTTGTAATCTTTCATAATCCGTTCCGCGGGAGGCCGGCTCCCTTGCGTGATGCACGGGGGCGGCGGAATGCCGGACTAGGCCCTCCGCGCTTTGACGATATTGAACAAATCTTCCACCGTGACGGCGGTACGTATATCCGCCCCCGTCAGCTGCACATCATATTCCTCATCCACCATGGCCATAATGCTGAGGGCAATGAGGGACGAATATTCATCCAATTCATGAAACGCGGTATCCGCCCGGATGTCTCCGGCGTCCGTATCTTCAAACTGGTCTGCGAAGTTCGCAATAAAATCTTCCATGTCCATCATGACTATTCTGTTTTTTCGCGGCGCATCGCCGCCAAGGCGTAAAGTTACACTTTTTTTCGACAATCGCCAAGCGGGAGCCGCAAGTATGGCCAAAACGCAGGCGCGACGCGTGTGTGCAGGCGCCGGAAAACACCCCGGAACCGTTCCGGAAAAGGTTCTGCCGCCTTCCTGAACCTTTCTGAACCCCCGAAGTTTTGATGTTCCAAGATAATTTTCTATCTTTGCTTTTCCTTGTAGGCCGTATCCGGCTTTCCCTGGCGCAGGCCCGTGGAATTGCCCGTTTCGCCCGCATGTTGATTACAGGCATTGTACCGTTACCATGATATGAACAGATTGGCCCCCATCGTCATTTTCTCCTTCAACCGTCCCGCTCATCTCCGTCGGACACTCGAAGCGCTGTCGAAAAATGACTTGGCCGGGGAAAGCGATTTGTTTGTTTATTGCGACGGCGCAAAAAATGCGAAACAAGAGCAGCAAGTCGCTGAAAACAGGGCCGTCGCGAAACAGACCCGCGGGTTCAAAAGCGTATCTGTCATCGAAAGGGAACGCAATTATGGACTGGCGGACAACATCATCAGCGCTGTCACGGAGATCGTCAACCGCTTCGGAACGATTATTACGCTGGAAGACGACGTCATTACGTCGAAAGGGTTCCTCCGGTATATGAATGATGCCCTGCGATTGTATGCGGATGACGCCGGAGTGATGCACGTTTCAGGCTATATGTTCCCGAACAAGAAGCATCTGCCCCAGACGTTCTTCTTTGAATTGCCCTATCCCGGAGGCGGATGGGCCACATGGAAACGGGCATGGGACCATTTCAGCAATGACATTGATGCGTTATACGACTATTGGTCTCCGAGGTGGAAAACCTTCAACAAGGTCGGCGGAGACGAGTTGCAGAAACAACTTGAGGCCAATAAAACGGGCGACCTGTATACCTGGTTCATCAAGTGGCATGCCGCCGTGCTGAAAATGGGTGGCCTGACATTGTACCCCCATGTTTCGTTGA
>JAGAFI010000049.1 GCA_017612675.1 Bacteroidales bacterium | reverse complement strand
GGCGGGGTCCTGCTCATCACCGAAGGCGGGTACGGCATGACCGGCGCCCTGGGCAATCTGGATGAACTCGTTGCTCTGAAAAAGAAATACCCCTTCCGCATCCTGATTGACGATGCCCATGGCTTCGGGCTCATGGGGGCGCACGGACGCGGCACTTCCGAACATTTCGGGGTGATGGACGAGGTGGACATCTACATCGGTGCCTTCGCCAAGTCGATGGCTTCCATCGGCGGCTTCGTGGCGGGGCCCCGCAAAATCATCAATTACCTGCGGCTCAACATGCGCTCGCAGATGTATGCGAAATCCCAGCCGCTGGCCTATGTCCTGAGCAATATCAAACGCCTGGAAATCATCATGTCTCCGGAAGGGGACGAGCGCCGGCGCAAGTGCATGGAAATCACCCATGCCCTGCAGAAGGGTTTCCGCGAGCAGGGTTTCGACATCGGGGAGGCCGAGGCCTGTGTCACCCCCATCCACATCGACGGGGGCGGCATTGCGCAGGCGACCAAGATTGCGAAGGATTTGCGCGAGCATTTCAAGATTTTCTGCTCGATGGTCATCTATCCCGTCATTCCCAAGGGGATGATTATTTTCCGCATCGTTTCCACGGCAGCCCACACGATGGAAGACGTGCAATATACGCTGGCTGCGTTCAAGGAAATCAAGCGCAAGCTGGATGCGGGGGAATACGACGGCGACGATATCGCCGAAATGCGCGCGTAAGATGATGGATACGGCGTATTTCCGGGACAAAGTGGTGATTGTGACAGGAGCCAGCTCGGGCATCGGGTTGGCTTCCGCCCGCTTATTCGGGCGTCTGGGCGCACGCGTCGTGATGGCCGCCCGTTCCTTGGAAAAGATGCAGGCGCTGGCCGCCGGCGTGGCGCCGGCGGACCATGTGCTCTGCGTTGCCTGTGACGTGACATCCGAAGCGGACTGCCGGGCGCTCATCGAGGCTGCCGTCGCGCGTTTCGGGGGCATCGACATCCTTGTGAACAATGCGGGCATTTCGATGCGGGCGATGTTCAAGGATTTGGATTTGCAGGTAATCCGCCGTCTGATGGACGTGAATTTCTGGGGCACGGTACAATGCACGAAATATGCCCTGCCGTACCTGCTGGCCCGCAAGGGGCAGGTCGTGGGCGTCATCAGCATTGCCGGCTATTCGGCGCTGCCCGCCCGGACCGGCTACAGCGCCTCCAAGTATGCCGTGCGCGGCTTTCTGGACACCTTGCGTATCGAACACCTCAAAGACGGACTGGGCGTGCTCGTATTCGCCCCCGGCTATACGGCTTCCAACGTGCGGAATGCCGCTTTGACGGCGGACGGGAGCCCGCAGGGGGAGACGCCGCTGGATGAGGGGAAACTGATGAGCGCCGAGCGCTGTGCCGCATGCCTCGCCCGCGCCCTGGCCCGCCGCCGTTCCGTGGCGACGCTGACCTTGTTGGGTAGGGCGACGGTCTGGGCCCACCGGCTCTTCCCGCGCCTGACCGACCGCCTGACCTATCGCTATATCGCCCGGGAAACCAACAGTCCGTTCTCATGAATCTCCGTTTTACCCTGCTCCGCATCCTGCTGCCGCTGCTGTTTGTCGCGGCCATTCTGGCGGTTGTCCAGCCGTCGGCGGCAAAATTCCCGTACGATTACCGTCTGGGGGCCGCATGGATGCATGAGACCCTTGTCGCGAAATTCGATTTCCCGATTTACAAGTCCGAAGAGCAGGTGCTGGAAGAGAAAGACAGGGCTTCCCGGCGCTACGTCCCGTATTACCGCTATCTGCCGGAGGTGGTTTCGGAGAGCCTGATTGCCGCCGAGCGCATCCAGCCTTCCGAACTGCGTGCGCCCCTGTATGCCGCCTTGCTGGAGATTTACGGAAAAGGCGTCGTCACGGACGAAGGGGTGCGCCAGGACGAGAAACGTCAGGAGTCCGATATCCTGTATGTCCAGAAAGACCGCCATGCGGTAAAATGCCCCGTGGACGAGGTGTACCGGCTTTCCGAAGCGCGCCCGGCCCTCTATGAGAAACTCTCCGGCTCGCTGCAGCTGCCGTCGCTCGATTCCGTGCTGCGCGCGAGCGGGGCTTACAACCTTGTCGTGGCAAACCTGGAGTTTGATGCGCAGATGACCCAGCGCGTCAATGCCGAGAATGAAAAGAGCATTTCCGGTACAGCCGGTTATGTAACAGCCGGGCAGATTATTGTGTCGAAAGGGGAAATCGTCACGGCTGAGACGCAGCGCATCCTGGATTCCTGCCGGGCGGAATATGAAAAACGCGTGGGATATACCGGCTCGCGTTTCCAGTATTGGCTGGGGCGGTCGCTCGTTGCCCTGCTGCTGGTTTTCCTGCTCTTCGTATCGCTGCGCTATACCAACCCCAAGCTTCTCGAAGACCGCCGGTTCCTCTATGTGCTGCTGGTCTTTTTGATATTTACCGTCTTGTCGCTGTGCGTGATACGCTGGCGGGAAGATTGGATTGCCGCCGTTCCGCTTACGCTTGCCGCCCTGTATCTGCAAGCTTTCATGCAGACCAAGGTCATCCTGCCCGTCTATACGGTCACGCT
>JAGAFI010000048.1 GCA_017612675.1 Bacteroidales bacterium | reverse complement strand
ATCTGGATGCTGGCCGTCACCTCCGGGGTGATTTCCAGCCGGGCCCGGGTCGTGAGCCCGCTCCGTTTCGGCGGATCGCTCCGGATGGCGGAGAGCGTCACATACGGGTCTTCTTCCTCCGTGGTGAAGGTCAGCAGGTTTCCGGAACTGGCGGAGGCCGAACTGCGCAGGGGGACGTTTACCCGCCCGCGGTCGGTATGCAGGTCCGCGTCCACGGACAGGGCGTCCGGCGGTCCCGTGACGGAGGCGGTTCCCGTGACGTCCAGTTCGCCGTCGATGTCGTGCCGCATCGCGGCGGGCAAATCGATGGCACGCAGCCCGGAGACTTCCGCGCCGATGTCCAGCGAGAAGTCCTGCAGCCCCTTGTAGCGGACGGCGCCCCGCAGCCGGCCCGTGCCGCCGTATGCGTCCCGGACATGCATGTCATCCAGGTAGAGCCCGTCACCCGTGAGGTGGAACGTACCGTTGGCGATGTAGGCGACATTGGTGTAGTGAATCCGGACGAGGGCGTCGTCAAGGCGCATCAGGCCGCTGGCGACGTCATAGCGCCCCTCCTTTCCCTGCAAGGTCGCGCTGCCGCTCAAAAAGCCGCCGGTTTCGCTGAGGGAATGGCCGAAAACGGGATGCAGCAGCTGCAGGCGCAGGCTGTCCGCCCGTGCGGAGACCGACAGGGCCTTGTCCGGGAAGCGGTAGTGCCCGTCGGCCAGAAGCACCTGCTTGCCGTTCAGCGTGTTGTCCACATGGAAGTCCATCCGTTTCTCCGCTTCGTTCCACTGGCTGCCGAGCCGGATATCGCCGATGGGTTCTCCGTCGATGGTGAGCGAATCCGCCCGGCATTCCGCGAGCAGCCCGAAATGTCCGGAGACGGGACTTGCGAGGCTGGCATGGCCGTCGATGCGTCCGCCGACGCCCCATTCCCCGCCGAGTTTGTTGAGGAGGTCCAAATCCAGTTGCGTCACTTGCACATGGAGCGTGTCCTGTTCCCGGGTGCTGAATCCGCCGTCGGCGCTGATGCGCTGTTTCCCGGAAGAGAGGGCGAAATCCCGGAGGGAAACCTTTCCGCCCTGCCAGGTGATATCCGATTCCGCCAGTTCCCAGTTGTCGCCTTCCAGCCGGATGAACGAGGGGAGGGGATGGGCCCGGACGAGCAGGCTGTCGTTTTCGTCCCGCTGCAGGGTGCCGTTGACGAAAATCTCCCCGGCATTCTTTTCTTTGTCCATTCCGTCATACAGCAGGCTCAGGAATACCTCGTTGTCCTTTCCGATGCACCTGAGGGAAGCGTCTTTCCCCTGCAGGCCGGCGATCTGGGCTTCTTCCGACACGAGATTGAGATTCAGGCTGTTGTCCAAATTGTCCACATCCAGCGAAAGCTGCTTGAGATAATGCCCGTTCCACGCGAGACGCGGGGAGGCAAGCCTGCCGGACAGGGTTCCGTCTTCGTCCAGCGTGAGGCCGAGCCGGGTTTTCTCGCCGATATAGAAACCGTTTTGCAGACAGGAACAGACTTCGCGGCAGTCGGAGAACAGGATTTCCAGTTCGTAGGGCGTATGGGAGAAGCGGGCCGTTTTCCCTTTCGGGAACAGGGCCGGCAGGTGGCGGTGCAGGGTGGTGGCCAGCAGGTCGGCGGGGAACCCGAGGACGGAGGGGCCACCTTTGTACTGGGCGTCGAAGAAACGGGATTGCACGGAGATGTGCTCCACCTGGTCCTGGGTGCGGGAGCGCAGCAGCAGGTCCCCGAAATGGTGGCGTCCCGTCCCGTTGGTGAAATACCAGTCGGATATGCGGACGTCTGCGGGACGGGAGTCTGCGAAATCCGCTTTCAGGTCTGCGGACAGGCGGAATGCCGTTTCCGCACGCCCGGCGGACAGTCCGGTGGCCTGCAGGTCGCAATGCCGGAAATCCGCGTCGATGTGGCCGGGGAAACGTCCCAGGCTGTCGTATGCCACGTCCGCCTGCAAGGTGAAATCCATGTTGGGGTCCCGGCTTTGCAAACCGCCTTCGATGCGGTTTTCCGCCCACCGGCCGGATAGGCGCAGGTCCCGGTAGGCATAGCCGAGGCACTGCAGGCGTTCCACCAGAAGGGAATCGATGATGACGGAGGGACTTTCGGTTTCCAGCAGGGCCCGGAAGGCGAGCCGGGCGTCCAGTGCGCCCAGGGTTTCCGTCTGGAGCAGTTTGTCGAGCGCCATGGCGTCGGACCGGGCCGTCCCGTTGATTTCCAGCGCCCGTTGCGGGTCGAAGAGGTTGCGGATTTCATCCGCGGACGAGAAACTGCCGATGCGGGACCGGATGGCGGTCTGGACGGCCATGCGGTTGGCGGGCCCCTTGGCCTTGGCCTCCAGCGTGAAAGTTTCGCCCGGGGCAAGCTGCGAGAGGCGGAGGGCACTGCGCCCGCCGTTCCACGCCCGGACGAGCATGTCGAGGCCCCGGGTGGTGAAACGTCCGTCCCGCAACGTCGCATCCACGCAGGATTGCCCGAGATGGGGCAGGCCGGTCAGGGTGCCGTCCACGGTGCCGTGGATGCCGCTGTTCTTTTCCGTGACATCCACTCCGGAGAGCGTGAAATGGTCCACGTGGCCATGGAAGCATCCGCCCCCCAGTACGGCTATGCAGTCGTTGTCCCGGAAAACGCCGTTGGAGAATCCCGCAATGCTCTTCAGGGCCAGGGTGCCCCCCTCGATTTCCGCATCCATCCGGACGTCGTGGATATAACGGCCGAATGCGCTGCCGTCCCGGTACGTCATCGTATAGTGCCGGAGGCGCAGGTCGCTCAGGGAATCCACGAAATGCAGGTTCCGGATTTCGGCCTTTCCCAGCCCGACGGCGGCGCTCCCGCCCAGGTGCCGGATGCTGCAGCCGGATTTGTCCTTGATGCGGGCATCGTCGCAGATGCCGCTCATCCGGCCGCCCGCAAAGCGCAGCCCGTGGCCGCGCAGGCTGGCCGTGACGTCGAGGTCTTCGTAATTGAGCCCGTATCCTTCCCATCCGAAACCGCCTTCGTTGAAATTTGTCATGCGGAAACGGAAATCCTCGATTTGCAGGTTCTGGACATCGAAAATGTTGCCCATGTTCTGCGCCGGACTGTCGCTGGTATCGCCGAGGATGCGCACGAGGTTCGTGCCCGCTTCGGTCGGCTCGATGACCAGGTGCAGGAAACCTCGCCCGACGAAGACGTGCCCGAGGTGCAGGCCTTCTTTCCTCAGGAGGCCGCCGAGCTTGAAGGTGGCGGAAATGAGACGGGCGCTGGCAAACGTGTCCGCCGGCGCCCAGCCCCGCCCGTAACGGTCCTCCCGATAGGGATGCCTGTCGAGGATGACGAGGTCTTTGAGCAGGATGCCGTTGAAAGGAAGGAGTTGGAACTCCCCGTAGCGGATGTCCGCGTCGAGCGATGCAGACAGGGCCGTGACGATGCGCCGGGAAATGAGCTGCTGCACACGCGGATGCTGGATGGCGGCAAATGCGGCCAGCAGCAGGAGAATCAGCAGTCCGGTGATTCGGGCGAGTATGTAGTAACTCTTCTTCACGCGAACTACAAATTTAACAAAATTATTCCTACTTTTGCCCCCCGAAAAGGGAAAATCGTCATGAGCGTCATTATTCTGGGTATCGAATCTTCCTGCGACGACACCTCGGCTGCCGTCATCCGGGACGGATACCTGCTGTCGAATGTCATCGCTTCGCAGGACGTACACCGTGCATTCGGCGGTGTCGTGCCTGAATTGGCTTCCCGGGCGCATGAATTGAATATCGTTCCCGTCGTCAGCGAGGCCTTGCGCCGGGCCGGGGTGCCGGTTTCCGCGCTGTCCGCCATCGCGTTCACCCGGGGACCGGGCCTGCTGGGCTCCCT
>JAGAFI010000047.1 GCA_017612675.1 Bacteroidales bacterium | reverse complement strand
TTCACGCATGCTGTCCACCTGCTCCAGCAATGCTTCCGCATCCTGGCGGGCAATATCCTGTTTGGCCATGATGCGCCGGAGACGATGCTCGCGGGAGGCCGTGATGAAAATGTCACATTTGTTCGGGTAATCCCGCAATACGAAAAAGGCGGAGCGTCCGGCGATGACGCAGGAGGATTCTTCGGCCAGCGCATGCAGGATGTCGCACTCTGCCCGATAGATATCATCCGTGGAGACTTCGGGCTGCAGTTCCCGCGCATAACGGGCGTCCATGCCCATGAGCCAGCTGGCCTTCGGTACGGGAGAAAGCAGTTGGACGAAATCGGAGAACCAGCTTTTTTTCTCGCCCTTGAGCTGCTCAATCCGGAGCGCGGACAGTTCAAAGCGTTCCATCAAGCCCCGGAGGAGGGCTTTGTCGCAATAGCGGACGCCCAGCCGTTCTGCAAGTTTGCGGCCGATGGTACGCCCGCCGCTGCCGAGTTCCCGGCTGATGGTAACGACGAATTGTTTGTCTGTTGTCATATTCGAAACACAAGTTATGGTTGCGTCGCCATGGCCGCCAGCCAGTTTTCCAGCAGCGTGTCGAATTCCGCCCGCTGCCGGGCGCCCAGCGGGTCATCCGCATCGCCGCTTTCGTGGAAGCCCCAGCCATGTCCCCCCGTCGGGAATACGTGCATCGTGGCGGGGATGCGGAAAAACGCCAGGCGCTTATAATACCGGAAACTGTTTTCCACCGGCACGGTGCGGTCGTCCCCGCTCAGGACGAGCAGGGCCGGCGGCGTCCGGCGTCCCACCTGGTTTTCCACGGAATAGGTTTCCACGCTGGCGGGCCAGCCGCCCGTCAGGTTGGCCCGCGTCCCCGGATGGGTCACATCCTGTTCCAGCGTGATGACCGGATACAGGAGGACGGAGAAATCGGGACGGGTCGCCGCATCGTCAAACAGGGTGGAAGAGAGCGCAGCCAGATGGCCGCCGGCGGAAAACCCGATGATGCCCAGTTGCCTGACGCCCCATTCCTGCTGGTGGGCGCGGCAGTAGCGGAAGGCGTTCTGCACGTCGGTCAGGGGAATTTTCGGGTGTTTGTTGGGCAGCCGGTACAGGACGACGCAGCAGGCAATGTCCCGTTCCAGGCACCAGCGGGCCACGTTTTCTCCCTCGTGTCGGGATGCGAGCACGCCGTAGCCGCCGCCCGGGCAGCAGATGAGCATCTGGCCGCCGCAGCGTTTCGGAAGGTAGATGTCGATGCGGGCGTCGTCCCCCACATTGGAGATGTTGCCGTTTGCGGCGGTCTGCATGCCGCCTTTCAGGCCGTTGTCCGCCCCGGGCCCCCGGGTGACGGCCACGCCGTTTTCCACGATGCCGGCATCCTGTCCCTGCCCTGCCGGATAGAGCGGCAGGGAGCGTGTCGGGCTGATCGGACGGGCGGCAAGTGTGCTGGAAAGCAGCAGCAGCGAGAGCACCGCCGCCCGGATGATTCTGTCTTTCATTTCCTGACAATTCCTTTGATATGCAGCAAGACGGGCTTCTGCTGGCTCGACAGGTACACCCGGATGGGCTTGTCGAAAGGATAGGGGCCTTCGTCGTTGGCATAGGTGACTTGCACCGTGCCGCGTCCCCCGGCCGGAATGTCCTCGCGCGTCCATGTGACGGACGTGCAGCCGCACGAGGTGATGACCGCGTAGATATGGAGCGTCTCCTCCCCCGTGTTGGTCAGGGTGAAGGTGCAGTGCACCGCCCCGTCCCGCAGGCGGATGGTGCCGAAATCATGCACCGTCCTGTCGAACAGGGAGGCGGCGGACGGCGTTTGCAGGAGCAGCGCCGACAGCAGGCTGGCAACCAGGAGTTTCATACCCATCTTGTGCAAATTTCCGGGACCGTTTTCCCGTTGTCCGGGGAACGGCTCGGTTTCTGTGACAAATATAAGAAATTTATTGTTTACGGGGACGTTTCACATGATTTTTGCGGTCCGATGCCGGCGGCGGATGCATATAATCGGAAAATTTATTATATTCGCGTGTTTTTAATGTTAATGAAAGGACAATGAAAGATTCGATTATCATTCTTTGCGGCGGCGGCCCTGCTCCCGGCATGAATACGGTGGTGTGCTCCGTGGCCAAGACATTCCTGCGTCGCGGTTTCCGTGTCATCGGCCTTCATGGCGGATACAGCGGTCTGTTCAGTGCCAATCCCCGCACCGAAGACCTCGATTTCGCCAAGGCGGACGCCTATTTCAACCGGGGCGGCTCGTATCTCCAGATGAGCCGTTTCAAACCGACGGACGAAGATTTTGAAAAGCGTTTCAACCTTCCGCTCTTCCAGGAAAACAACATCAAGCTGCTGGTGACGGTGGGCGGCGACGACACGGCCTCCACGGCCAACCGCATTGCGAAGTTCCTCGAAGCCAAGCGTTATCCCATCCGCAATATCCATGTACCCAAGACGATAGACAATGACCTCCCGCTGCCGGCGAATGCCCCGACCTTCGGATTCAATTCCGCCAAGGACGAAGGCGCCCACCTGCTGCGCACCGTTTATGAGGATGCGCGCACGTCCGGTAACTGGCTCATCGTTTCCTGCATGGGACGTTCCGCCGGCCATCTGGCCCTCGGCGTGTCGGAAGCCACGCACTGCCCGATGTGCGTCATTCCCGAAATGTTCAACAAGACGGCCATTACGGCGGACAAGATTATCCGCCTGACCATTTCCACCATCGTCAAGCGTGCCATCATGGGCATCCCCTACGGCACCGTCGTGGTGGCGGAAGGCGTGTTCCATGACATGGACCCGGAGGACATC
>JAGAFI010000046.1 GCA_017612675.1 Bacteroidales bacterium | reverse complement strand
GGGTGCTCTTGCAAGTGTTCTTCCCCTTCAAGTCCGACAAGATCGAACTCAAGATTGAAGCCAAGGCACACCAGAAGACGTGGAAAGATTATGTGGCATGGATTACGTTCTTCGTGACCATCCTGCTCTGGGTGACGGAGTCCCTGACGGGCATCAATTCCAACATCGTCGCCCTCATTCCGCTGGCGGTCTATACCTGCACAGGCGTGTTCGACAAGGAGGATATCAAGGAAATCAACTGGAGCGTGCTTTGGTTGGTGGCCGGTGGCTTCGCACTGGGTACGGGACTGAACAAGACCGGCCTGGCGGCGACCCTCATCAATGCGATTCCGTTCAGTGCGATGAATGTCGTGCTCGTGCTCGTGATTGCCGGCCTGGTCTGCTATTTCCTCTCCAATTTCATCAGCAATTCCGCGACGGCGGCCCTGCTTGTCCCCATCCTCGTGGTGGTGGGAACGGCCATGGCCGAACCGACTGCCGCCAACAATGCCCAGTTCATGGCGATGGGCGGCATGTATGCGATGATTCCCTTCATCGCGATGTGCGCCTCGCTCGCCATGCTGTTCCCGATTTCCACGCCGCCCAATGCCATCGCTTCTTCCACAGGGTTGGTGCAAACCTCACAGATGGCCAAAGTCGGCATCATCATCGGTGTTGCGGGCTTCGTGATCGGCTACTTCCTGCTCACCGCCATTTTCCCGTTCCCGCAGGCATAAAATACTGATATGGCCATGAAAAAGACATTGGTATTCCTGTCGCTCCTGTTGCTGGGTGCCCCCGTGCTCTCCGCCCAGGAATCTGCGCTCGCACATGAATTGAAGATGCATTTCAAACCCTACGGCTTTGTCCGTACCTATTTTGCATTCGATACCCATGAGAGTTCCGCCGGTACGGAAGACTTGTATTTCTACATGCCGAAAGACCGGAAGATGGTGGATGGCGTGGATGTGAATGAAACCCCCACGTTCCGCTTTGCCGCACTGACCTCCCGTCTCGGTCTGGACGTACTCGATTACGAGTTTGCCGGTTACCGGATCGGGGCCAAGATGGAAGCGGACTTCTATGCCGGCGTGACTGGCGTGACCGGCACGGCACAGCTGCGGCTGCGCCAGGCCTACGTGACGCTGGCAAAAGGCTCCCGCAACTGGAAAATCGGCCAGGCATGGCATCCGATGGCCATCGACCTGCCCGACATCTTCAGCCTGGAGTCCGGGGCGCCTTTCGGCCCCTTCAGCCGTACCCCGCAGGTAACCTTCGACTGGAACATCGCCGGGGGCTTCGGCCTGACCACCTCCCTGCTGTGGCAGATGCAGTATGTCTCACCCGGTCCGGAAGGGAATTCCGCCAATTACATCAAGTACGGCTGTACGCCCGAAGGCTATTTCGGCTTGTTCTTCAAGAGCAAGCCCGCCGTGGTCAAAGTGGGCGCGGACGTGCTCAGCATCAAGCCGCGGACGTATGTGACAATGCCCCTGTCGGGCAGTCTGAAAAAGGTTTCCGACCGCATCACGACTTTCAATCTTTTCGAGTACGGCCAGTTCAAGGCCGGGGATGTCACACTCAAGGAGAAAGTGACCTATGCCAATGACGGCTCGCATATGAACCTGCTCGGCGGATACGGGGAGGTCAGCATAGACCAGGATTTGAATACGACCTACACCGCTACGCGTACCTTGTCCGGTTGGGCGACAGCGCAGTGGAAACACAAGGATTGCCCGGTCGTGCCTTCTGTCTTGCTGGGCTACATCAAGAATTTCGGCACACCGGAAGAACTTGCCGGAGACTTTTGGGGTAAGAACTCCGTCAATGCCGTGAACCAGATGTTCCGGGTGCAGCCCGAAGTGCTGTACAATCTCGGAAAACTGTCTTTCGGTCTGGAATATATGGTGACCGCCGTGGAGTACGGTACGGCCGACAGGCACGCCTGTGCGGTGAACGACCTCCACTGGGTGTTCAACCACCGCATTCAGGGATTGGTGAAATTCACGTTCTGACAACGGGCCGGCAAGCAGCCGTTTTATATGATTCCCATGGGCGGGTGACTAAAAGACTGATAGTCACCCGCTTTTTATGTCTGGTGACCAGGGATTTCAGCCTTTGGCGACCGAAAGGGGCTTGGGGAAATTCTTTTCCCCAATAGATAAAGGAGGCAAAGATAACCATGCACAGCCGAAGGTCGGCGGAATTCGGTTTAATATATCCCAAACAATGGTTTGAAAAACTTCCGCTTTTGGTTATCTTTGCCCTGCGATGGACGAATGGATGCAGAATCTTCCGCAAACGGAATACGACAGCGGCTTCGTGACCGCCGTGGCGCAGGAATATGTGCCCAAGGGCCTGAACGAAGACATCATCCGCCGTATTTCCGCCATCAAGCAGGAACCCGCATGGCTGCTGGATTTCCGGCTGGATGCTTTCCGGCGCTGGCAGGGGATGAAGCAGCCCGACTGGGGGCATCTGCACCTGCCGCCCATTGACTACCAGGATATCATCTATTACGCTGCGCCGAAAAAAGACGCGGACAAGCCGGCGGAAATTGACCCGGCCCTGCTGGAGACTTTTGACAAGCTCGGCGTGCCCCTGCATGAACGGGAAGTACTGGCGGGCGTGAAACCCCGGAGCAACGTGGCCGTAGATGCCGTTTTTGATTCCGTCAGCGTGGCCACGACATTCCGCGAGACCCTCTCCCGGCAGGGCATCATTTTCTGCTCTTTTTCCGAGGCGGTGCGGGAGCATCCTGATTTGGTGCGCCGCTATCTGGCCAGTGTCGTGCCCGTGGGCGACAATTTTTTCGCCGCGCTCAATTCCGCCGTTTTTTCGGACGGCTCTTTCTGCTATATCCCCAAAGGCGTGAAATGCCCGATGGACCTGAGCAGTTATTTCCGCATCAATGCGGGCGGCACGGGGCAGTTCGAGCGCACGCTCATCATTGCGGACGAGGGCTCCCAACTCAGTTACATGGAGGGCTGTACGGCCCCGATGCGGGACGAACACCAGTTGCACGCGGCGGTGGTGGAAATCGTCGTGGAGAAAGATGCGGACGTCAAATATGCCACGGTGCAGAACTGGTATCCGGGTGATGCACAGGGGCGTGGTGGCATCCTGAATCTCGTCACCAAGCGGGGCATCTGCAAGGGGAGCGGAGCGCACTTGAGTTGGACGCAGGTGGAGACTGGCTCCGCCGTTACGTGGAAATACCCTTCCACCATCCTGCTGGGAGACGACAGTTCTTCGGAGTTCTATTCCGTGGCCATGACCGGCGGGCGGCAGCAGGCGGATACGGGCACGAAAATGTTGCACATCGGTCGCCGAACCCGCAGCCGCATCGTTTCCAAAGGCATTTCGTCGGGAGAAAGCGAGAACAGCTACCGGGGACTTGTCCAGATGCAGCCCGGTGCGGCGGGGGCCCGCAATTTCTCGCAGTGCGACTCGCTGCTGATCGGCTCCCGCTGCGGCGCCCACACCTTTCCCGTTATCCGGAACCATTGTCCGCAGGCCGTCGTGGAGCATGAAGCCACCACTTCCAAAATCAGCGACGACCAGCTTTTCTATTGTACGTCGCGGGGCATTCCGGCGGAAGATGCCGTCGCCTTGATTGTGGGCGGTTACGCGAAAGACGTCCTTTCCCGCCTGCCGATGGAGTTTGCCATCGAGGCCCGCAAGCTGCTTTCCCTCTCCCTGGAGGGTGCGGTAGGCTAACGTGCGAACAGGCCGAAGACGGCGGCGCCGGAGCCGGACATCGCAGCATACACCGCGCCATCCTCGTAGAAGGCCTGTTTCAGCGCGGCGATGGCGGGGAATTGCGGAAAGACCGTCGCTTCAAAATCGTTTTTCAGGACTGCTTTCCATGCCGGAACCGGGTAGCGGAGGGCTTCCCGCAGAGGGATTTCTGGCAGGTCAGCCCGTTTCTTGGCTTCCAGGACCCCCCGGTAGGCTTGGGCGGTGCTGACGGAAATGCCGTCGGGCATCGCCACCCGGATTTCATACGCGCCGAGGTCGATTGGAAAAGGAGTCAGCCGGTCACCCCGTCCCTCCCCGAGCATCGGGCGGTTGTACAGGAAAAAGGCACAGTCCGCGCCGAGCCGGGACGCATAGCCGGCGAGCATTTCGGTATTGAGCCCGAGGGAGAACAGCCGGTTCAACGCTTGCAGACAGGCTGCCGCATCTGCAGAGCCGCCACCCAGTCCGGCTCCGACAGGCGCCCCTTTCCGCAGCCGGATATGTACGGGGGGCAGGGCCGGGAAATCTGTTTTCAGCAGGCGCCAGGCCTTCATGGTCAGGTCTTCTTCCGGTGCCCACCCGACGGGAGCGCCCGACAGGATGTCGATGGAAAGCGTGTCGGCAGGCGTTACGGACAACTCGTCCCCGAGCCCGTCATACGGTACGAACAGGGTTTCGATGTCGTGGTAGCCGTCTTCGCGGCGGCGCAGGACGTTCAGCCCCAGGTTGATTTTGACGTTAGTCTTCATGGAGGCGGGCATAGACCGGTGCGAGGAAAGCTTCTGTCAGCATCATCCGGGCCTGCGTTTCGCCGATGCCCCGGGAACGGAGGTAGAAAACGGCTTCCGGGTCGAGGAATCCGGTGGTGGCGCCGTGGGTACAGACCACGTCGTCCGCGTAAATCTCCAGCTGCGGCTGCGCTTCCACAAAGGCTTCCGGCGTCAGCAGCAGGGCATGGCTTTCCTGCCGGGCTTCCGTCTGCGCCGCACCGGGCGCCACATAGACCAGGCCGTGGAACGCCGCCCGCGCCGTGCCGCCGACAATTCCCTTGAACAGCTGGCGGGATGTGCAGCGGGGGGCACTGTGGCGAATGTTCACGTCGAGCGAGAGCCTTTCCCCGCCCAGACAGGTATATACGCCGGCCAAATCCAGTTGTGCGCCTTCTCCGGCGAGTTCAATGTCCATCTGCAGGGATGCGCTGACCCCTTCCGGGACGACCAGCGTCATTTTCAACTGCTCCCCGGCACCGAGGCGCAGCTGCTGCGGGACTTCGTCCCGTCCGAGGACATACACGCTATGCGCCGATGCTTTCATAGCCCGCTTCCTCAATTTGGGCGACCAGTTCCCGTCCTGCCGTCTTGATGATGCGCCCCTCTTTCAGGACATGGACCACGTCGGGCACGATGTGGTCCAGCAGCCGCTGGTAGTGGGTAATCACGATGGTTGCCGTTTCCGGCGTACGCAGGCGGTTTACGCCGTCTGCGACGGTGCGCAGCGCATCCACGTCCAGCCCGCTGTCGGTCTCGTCGAGGATGCTCAGGACGGGCTCCAGCATGGCCATCTGGAATACCTCGTTGCGTTTTTTCTCGCCCCCTGAAAAGCCCACGTTTACGTCCCGTTTGGCAAATTCGCTTTTCATCTGTACGAAGGCCATTTTTTCACGCAGCCGCTGCAGGAATTCCCCGGCGCCCAGTTCGGGCGCTCCGGCGGCTTTCCGGCGTGCGTTCAGGGCGGCTTTCATGAAATTGGTGATGCTCACGCCGGGAATCTCCGTCGGATACTGGAAACTGAGGAACAGCCCGGCCCAGGAGCGCTCTTCTGGCGTCATCGCCAGCAAATCCCGTCCGGCATAGCGGACGCTTCCCGCGGTGACGGTGTAGTCCGGGCGTCCGGCAAGTACGGCACTCAACGTGGATTTGCCCGCGCCGTTGGGCCCCATGATGGCATGGACTTCGCCCCGGCGGATGGTGAGGTTGACGCCTTTGAGGATTTCTTTTTCCCCGATGCCGGCGTGCAGGTCCTCGATCTGAAGCAGGATATCGCTCATGGTTTCTTGTCTTGGTTTTGCATCCGGTACAGTTGCAGCCAATGGAAGAGGGCCCAGATGCCGTTGAGGAAATACAGCCCGTACGTCGCCGCCATGATGTAGCGTCCGGCGATGCAGTACAGGGCGATGTTGCCCGCATTGACAGCCAGCCAGACAAGCCAGCACTGCCAGTGTTTCTGGGCGCTGAGGTATTGGGCGAGGAACGTGGCCATCATCAGGGCGGAGCCCAGCCACGGGGACGGGTCGTCCGTATGCGTTTTCAGGAAGAAGGCCCACAGGACGGCCAGTGCGGCGGCAACGGCGAGGCTCAGGGCCAGGGCCGTCGGCCCGATGCCGCTCACGCGCAGGTCCCGTCCGTCTTGCCCGCTTCGCTCTTCTTCCCGGGGATGTGTCCAGCGCCAATGTCCGAAGGCATTGATGGCGAAAGACAGGATGCACAGAATCATGGCGCTGTAAAGCTTGGTTTTCCAGCACAGCGCCAGCAGGAAGGCGTTATACAGGTAGCCGATCCAGAAGTTGGCCCGGGAGTTCCGTCCGGCGAGGAATACGCACGCAAGTCCGAGGACGGCAGAGATGCATTCCACCCAGGTCATATCCGCAGGAGGGCGTAAACGATATTCTTGACGATGTAAAAGAGAAAGCCCAGCAGGATGGCTGCCGACCACGGCAGGCGGAAAGCCACGCAGATGATGGCGGCGGCGGCCATCCAGAAGCAGAAGGCGAGCCGCTTGCCTTTGAGCGTGGCGCTGTCATCCCGGTGGAATTTCATGGAGAACATCGGAATCTCGCAGACCAGCAGGGCACACAGGCACAGGGTCAGGACAGGAATGAAGACCGGTCCGGCGCACCAGATGGCCAGAAAAGATGCCGGGTCGCAGGCGATGTAGTGGCACAGGGCGCCGACCAGCAGGGCGCACGCCGGTGTGGGCAGCCCGAGGAAAGCATCCCGCTGGCGTTCATCCACGTTGAATTTGGCGAGGCGCAGGCCGCTGAAAACGGCGAGCAGCAGGGGTATCCAGCAAAGGATGTTCTCGCCGAACATGCAGGCCCTGGCGGTGTTGTACAGCATCATGGCCGGCAACAGGCCGAAGGAAACGAGGTCGGAGAGGGAATCCAGTTCCCGGCCCATGGCAGAGACGCTGTGCAGCAACCGGGCGGCGAGACCGTCCAGAAAATCGAAGAGGGCCGCGGCAAGCATCAGCAGGAACGCGATGTCCACCCGTCCCTTGAACGAGCATACGATGGCCGCCGTCCCGCAGGCGAGGTTCATCGCCGTGATGCAGTTGGGAATGAAACGTCGCATTACCGGATGCCGAGTTTGTTCCGCAAATCCTTGGGCAGGGCGCTCTTGTGTACCATGATGTCGAGGGTCTGCCCTTTGACGAAGGCTTCGGTGGCATACCAGATGCCCTTGTATTTGCCGGTTTCGCCCCAGGAATTCTTGACCATATAATATTTCTTGCCGTCTTGGTCACGCGCGATGCCGTAGAGCTGCATCCCGTGGTCGTCGGTCATCGTCTTGTTGTCGAATTCTTCCTGCCGGGACTCCTGTGTGGGCTCTTTTTCCACAATGGCGGGCCTGTCCGCCGCCTGGGCGTCCTTGCCTACCCAGCGTTCCTGGTCGGAACGTGCGCCCGTGCCGGTCCCCGTGTCCACCAGAATGGCCAGCCCGTTGCGTGTGAATCCGGGATGGCTGACGTCCGCGCCCCACGCGAGGGTGTATCCTTCGTTCAGCGCCTTGTCGATGACGGCCATCATTTCTTCGATGGGAATGTTCCATGCCGTGCTCCAGCGCCAGTTGTCGGCGACTTCGATGGCGAATGAGGTGTAGAAAGGATGGTGGGTGAACGAAGTCAGGGTGACGTAGTCGTCCGGGTTGATGCGCATTGCATCCCGGTAACTGAGCGGGGTATATTCTTTTCCTTCAACCGTGAATGTCTTCGGGCATGGACCGAGATATTCGTCGAGGATGGCCTGGAAAGCCCGTTTCCAGGCCGTCGTCAGGGTCTTGTTGGGGTTCTTCGCAATGGCTTCTACGAAAGCTTTGAGCACGGCGTCCAATTCGGCCTGTTGCGGCAGTTGTGTCCCGTAATTCATGCCGCTCATGTCCGCATTGGGCACGATGCCGTGGGTGCGGATGACCTCCAGCACGTCATCGGCTACGGAGCCGGCGCCGAAAGTGAGGTTGCCGTCCAGCCGGATGTATTTGACGGCCCTTTCCATATAGGAATGGCTGACCACGAAGAATTCGGAGAAGTCCGGGTACTGGAGCGTGTCCTTGATGCCGCGGAGCCGGATGGCCTCCGACTCGAAGAAGCCGAGGGTGGAATAGGCCCAGCAGGTGCCGCTTCGGTACTGGTTCTTGACGGGCGTGATGGGGTTGGCCTTGACCGTGGTGAAGGTGTAGTCCGGGAAGGAGACCATGGGCCGGGACTGCGCCGTTCCCCTGAAGGAGAAGAGCGTCAGGATGGCGAAAAGAAGCGAAATCTGTTTCATTGTTTATAAAAACCATAGATAAATTACCACAAATTTAGCAAAAAATCGTACCTTGCGAATTATTTAATAAAAATTTATTATGCTTAATTACGTTTCACCTGATATCGCAGTTACTGCTTTTTTGGTGCAAGAGATTGTGGCGCAATCGTTTGTCGGCGGTGCCACGACAGAAGGTTACACGGAAGTGGAGGGGGAATGGCAATGGTAAGGAAATGTATTGCAATTGCACTCCTGGGCTTCGCCCTGTGTGCCTGTCGGGAGAATCCGGAGAAGGATGCGCCCGGCCAGAAACAATTTACCTGTGAACTGGAGCAAACGAAGACCGCCCTGTCCGGGCAGTCCGTCATCTGGTCGCAGGAAGATAAAATTAAGGTATATTCAGCGACCTGCCAGGCCGGGGAAGTTTTTACCCTTGCTGGTGGCGAGGGTACTTCTGCGGCTTCCTTTACGGGCACCCAGCCCGGTGCCGCGCCTTATGTGGCGGTCTATCCCGGCGATATGGCGCAGCGGTATGTCTCGTCTTCTGAAGTTGGGCTGACCCTGCCCGGTGAGCAGGAATACTGTGCCGGCGGCTTTGCGCCCGGCAGCAATCCCGCCGTGGCATTCGCCGAAGGGGACAACCTTGCCTTCCGGAACGCCTGCGGACTGCTGGCCATTCGCATGACCGGTTCTGCGAGCGTGACCCGGCTTGTCCTGACGGACTTGAGCGGGGCAAAAATCTGGGGCTCCGGCAGCGTGTCCGCGGACGATGGTTGTTTCGTGCGTGCAGACGGGGGCGTGGGTGACGATACGCTCACACTGACCTGTCCTGCGCCCGTGCAACTCGGCGAAGAGCCGACCGCTTTCTATTTCGTCCTGCCCGCCGGCAGCCTGGGCGAGGGCTTCTCGCTCAAGATTGTGGATGCGGACGGCGGTGCCATGAACGTGCGCGGTGCCGGGAACGGCGCGAATGCCATTGCCCGTTCCACCATCTGCGCGATGCCTGTTTTTGCCTATCAGGTAAACGAGTCCGCGTTCCTCTCCGAGGGTGTATATGGGGTGTATGACCTTGCTTCCGGAACGCCCGTTGCCGTGAAGGCCTATGTGGCCGGAAGCGACCAGGTGGCACTCCGCACGGCTGCTTCGACGGCCACGTTCCGCATCCAGAACCTTGCGGGCGCATGGGCCCTGAGCATCTCCGTTCCGCGCAGCCTGCAGCCGGGTCAGACCTGCTCGCTGGCCGTCAGTTCCATCGGGACGACGGGGGTGGCCGATGCCACGGTCAATGCCGTGCTGGTCAAGTCCGAAGGCGGAAAATGCTGGTTGGAGGACAAGGAACACAAAGTGGGATATATCATTGCCGAATCATTATGAGAAAGATAGTTGCGATTTTCTTTGCCGGACTCCTCGGGACCGTCTGCATGGCGGCTCCCGTCGGAAAAGACCAGGCCCGCGTGCTGGCCGGGAAAGTGCTGGGCATCCGTCCGGAAAACGCCCGTTTGCAGCTGGGCAGCGAGGCGACGATGCGTCTTGGCAGCATGGAAGAACCGGCTTACTATATTTATAACAATCCTGCGGGCGGCTTCGTCATCATTGCCGGTGACGATGCGCTTGCCCCCGTGCTGGCCTATTCCCATACCGGGTCTTTCAAGACGGCGGGAATGCCTGCCAACCTGCGGAATTATCTGGCCGGCGTCAGCCGGATGGTCCGTTTTGCCCGTGACAAACGGCTGGCTCCCGGGGCAAAAATCCGCCGGGACTGGCAGGAACTTTCCATGAAACCGGCGGCGACGACCGGCGTGTTGCTGGAAACGGCCTGCTGGGACCAGAGCTCTCCGTACAACCTCTATTGCCCGACGGTGGCAAACGAGACGGAACGTTCCGCGACCGGTTGCGTTGCGACGGCCCTGGGCATCATGATGCGTTATTATGAGTGGCCACCCTGCGGAAAGGGGACACTCCCGTCCTATACCTATCAGTATTCCAGCAAGCAGAATGTGACCGTTTCCGGTCGGACGCTCGGCTATGCGTATGACTATTCCCTGATGCCGCTCGAAGACATCGATGACGAATATGGCACGCTGACGGCAACGCAGGCCCAGAAAGAGCAGGTCGCCCGCTTGCTGGCGGATTTGGGCATCATGGTGGAAATGGAGTATAGCGCAGAGGGTTCCGCCGCCTATACGGATAAGGTCGCCACGCGGATGAAACAGTATTTTTATTACAAATCCGGTGCGGAGGATGTCTTCCGGGATGACTATACGACGGCACAGTGGGTATCCCTGCTGAAAGGGCAGTTGGATGCCGGGCATCCCTTGGTGTATGGCGCGGCCTGTGCGGATACGGACGGGGACGGCTATTATGACGGCGGCCACGAATTCCTGGTCACCGGTTATGACACCGAAGACAACTTCTATGTGAACTGGGGCTTCGGCGGTTTTGCCAACGGCTTTTTCGCCATCGACTATTTCTATCCGTATGCCGATTACGAGATTCCCGATGAGTATAAGGATGAAATCAACGAGGACACCTGGGGTTTCTTCTACCTGCACGATACCATCATCAACCTGGAGCCGGACAGGAGCGTGACGCCTGTTCCCAGTGAGCCGGAAGAAACGCCCGACGGCCTGTACCTGCAGGCGGGCACACACACCAGCGGCAACACGACGTATTCTTATCCCGGTATCAAGCTGTCGTCCGGCCAGGTGGCGGAAAATGCCGATTTCCAGTTGGATGCCGGTTTGATTTACAATTACGGAAGCACTTCGTATTCCGGTTATTTCCACTTCTACCAGGTGGATTGGTCCGGACAAATCCTGCGTGCGCTGGACAGCAATACCTTCAAGCGGACCATCAAGTCCGGCAATTATTCCTATATTTACAATATCCCTTGCAAGACGACCTCCATCAAACTGGGGGACAAGATTGTCCTGTGCTACCAGGACGGATCTTCCTATACGCAGATCGACTGGAACAAATCGGACACCGTGGGCGAATACCCGATGGTGCCGCTGTATTTCATCGACCCCGTGGGGCGTAAGAGCGTCGTAAACAGCCTGGAGAGCTATACCTCGGCGGATTGGAGTACGGACGGAAATGCCGTCAAGGTGGTGCTTACCTATGCGGACGGCTCTGTAGAGACCATCGTCCAGGAGTAGTACATGTCCGGCAAAACCTTCTTGTGGCTCCCGCTCTGCTGCCTGCTGCTGTGTGCATGCGGGCAGCAAGGGGGGCAAGGCCGCATGCCCGGACGTTTTGTCTCTGATATTCTGGCGGACCGCAGCCGTCCGGAACGGGGCTTGCTGGCTGCACACGGGGAACCGGACCGCTATGGGACCATTTGTCTCGCCGGGAGTCCGGACGCCTGCCGCATCCTGGCCGATATGCTGTGTGCCTATGACCGCTTCGACAATGTCAGCGGTGCGTTCCATGCGGACGGCCTGCCGGATTTTTCCGGGGAAACGCTGGCGGTCGTATGCGACGAGGCCTATGCCCCTTATGCGGCCATGCTCAACGACGGGCGGGAGGAACAGTTGCGTACCATCGCCGTCCATCATGCCCTGTCGGCACTGGATACGGTGATGCACGCCAGCCGGTATGATTGGGCCGGGCTGCGCCGCAAGGTATCGTCCAAGATGCTCGTGCTGTGCGATCCGCTGCTCTGTGCATACGGCAAATTCGACATTGACACCCTGTTCGCTTCTTTTTCCTGCCCGGTGCCCGTTCTCTCGTCTTTGGACTTGATGATGGATGCGGTTCCTCCGGTTTCGGGGAGGGGGGTGAACGCCGGGGTCCTGTGTGAACGGCAGTTCGTCGGTTCCGGCGTCTATGCCATGGCCCTGCAGCGCCGCGCTGCACCGGGGATGTTCCCGACCTGCTTTGCCGCAGAGGCCGATTCGGCCGCTGTCCTCCGTACCTTCCTCGATGCCTATGCCGCTGCCGGGGAGACCCGTCCGCTGGATGTGCTGCTGGTGGACGATGCCCGGGTGGATATCGGCCTGCTGGCGGAAGAACTGGCTGACATGCAGGATGTCTCCTGTGCGCTTTCCCTGCAATACGGGAAATATCTGGCGTCGGAGTTCCGCATCATTGCCTCCCGGGAATTGCTTGCGCAGGCATGTTACCGGACCTTGCGTGTGAACAACATATTCACGCATTACATTTGCGGCCCCAAGGCCGAATTCTATGTGACCGTTCCGCCCCTGGACGAAGATGCGGGAGGTTTTATGCTGGTACCTTATGTACAAGATTAGCATTCTGCCCGAGGAAATCGAATCGTTGCCGCTGGGAACTTTTCCCGGGGAAATCAAGGTGATTTCGGCACCCGGGCTGGAATACGACAAGGCCATTTTCTACCTGGCCCGCCAGAAAGTGCTGGGGTTCGACACCGAGACGCGTCCCGTCTTTTCGCCGGGTCACCGGCAGCACGGCGTGGCGCTGCTGCAGTTGTCCGGACCGGACAAGGCATACCTGTTCCGGGTTCAGTCGCTGGGCATGCGCACCCTGCTCTGCCGTATCCTGTCCAGCAAACGCATCCTGAAAGTAGGGGCGGCGGTACTGGACGACGTGCGCGGTCTGCAGCGTTATGCCGCCTTCGAAGCCCGGGGCTTCGTCGATTTGCAGAAAATCGCATGGGAATGGGGCATCCGGGACAAGAGCGTCAAGAAACTGTCGGCCAACATCATGGGCTGTCGCATTTCCAAGGCGCAGCAGCTTTCCAACTGGGAAGCCGACGCCCTCAGCCCGTCCCAGCAGCTCTATGCTGCCACCGATGCCTGGATTTGCCGGGAAATGTATCTCAAACTGCTTGCTTCCGACAAGCATCCCCTGAGCCTGGAAGAACGGAATCCGGTAGTCGCCCAGCCCAAGTCGGAGACGCCCGCTCCGGAGACTCCGGCCAAAAAGAAACCGCGCCGCCGCCATCACCGGGGCGGGCGGTGCAAAAAAAGCGGACATGATCAAATTGTTCCTCAAGAAGGGTAGGGAAGACTCGCTGCTGCGCTTCCATCCGTGGGTGTTTTCCGGCGCCGTTGCGGGAATGGCCGGGACGCCTGCAGAAGGGGATTTGGTGGCCGTCCATGCAGCGGATGGAACATACCTGGCCTGCGGCCATTACCAGATAGGCTCCATTGCCGTCCGCATCCTGTCTTTTTCGGGCGACCCGCAGTCTCCCGCTTTCTGGACGGATGCCATTTCCGCCGCCTTGCAGCTGCGCAGGCGTGTCGGGTTGTACGGCTCGCCGGACACGGATTGTTTCCGGCTGGTGCATGGCGAGGGAGATGGCTTGCCCGGGCTGATTATCGACTGGTATGCCGGTGTTGCCGTCCTGCAGGCGCACAGCGTGGGCATGTTCCGCGCGAAGGGACAGATTTGCGAGGCGTTGAAGACGGTGTTCGGGGATGCGTTGCAGGCCGTATATGACAAGTCGTCCGGGACGGCGCCTTTCAATGCGGGTCTGCAGCTGCTGGACGGCTATCTGTACCGCGCCCCGGATTTTGCCAAGGCGGAAAGCGTGGTGCAGGAAAACGGAAACCGTTTCCTCGTGAATTGGGAGGAAGGACAGAAGACGGGCTTTTTTCTGGACCAGCGGGACAACCGGGCGTTGGTGGGGCGCTATGCCTCCGGGCGCCGGGTGCTCAACCTGTTCTGCTATACCGGCGGCTTCAGCATCTATGCCCTGTCTGCCGGTGCGGCGCGTGTCTGTTCCGTGGATTCTTCCGCCCGTGCGGTGCATCTGCTGGAACGGAATGTCGCCCTGGGCGGCTTTTCCGCGCACGAATCCGTCTGCGGGGATGCGCTGGATTATCTGGCGCAGGTGCCGGAGGGCGCTTACGATTTGATGGTGGTGGATCCGCCGGCATTCGCCAAGCACCGGGGGGCGCTGCCGAATGCCTTGCGTGCGTACCGCCGTCTCAATGCCGCCGCCATTGCACGGGTCGCTCCCGGCGGGCTCATCTTTACGTTCAGCTGCTCGCAGGTGGTGGACAAGATTGCCTTTGCCGAGCTGGTGTTCAGCGCAGCGGCGCAGACGGGGCGCAGCGTCCGGATTTTGGACCGGCTCTGCCAGGGGGCGGACCATCCCGTCAACATCTATCACCCGGAAGGAGAATACTTGAAAGGCCTGTTGTTATATGTGGAGTAAGTTTTCTGCCCTGCTGCTTGTCCTGTGGGTATGGGCCTGTGAGGCCCCCGCGCCCACGCCGGAAGAGCCGCGTGTGCTGCCCGATGTGGCCGCCTGCATCCGGCAGGCTTCCGTCGTGGCGGAAGTGTCGGCTGCCGAAGTCCGGATGATTGCGCCCGGCGTGTCGGAAACCGATTTGACCCTGCGCCTTTCGACCGGATTCCCGGAACGCGTGTTCATCGTGGCGGCGGATATGCGGCGCGAAGAGCTTTTCCTCTCGCTTGCCTTGCCCTCCTATATCCTCATTCCGCCTGCCGGTGCCTGGCCGCGGGCCATTCCGACCAATATGGCGGCCCGGCTGAACACCCCTGAAAACCGGGTGCTGGCGATGGTGAACGGCGGTTTCTGGAACACCAAGACCTTTACGCCCCGTGGTCCCGTACACATGGACGGCAACCGCTTGTGGACCGTTTTCGACCCGGCATGGGGGACGCAGGGACTGAGTTTCGTCGCCTATACCGAAGACAGGCAGGTGCTGATAGACAAAAGTGAAACCTATGCCCAGGTGGCGGATTCGTGTCCGGAAATGAGCGGCGCAGGGCTTATGCTGGTTTGGGACGGAGCGGTCGTGGACAACAGTTTCCGCCCCGAGACGGACCGGGAACCCCGTACCGCCATCGGTTACACGGCGGACGGCTTTCTCTTCCTGTTCTGCGTGGACGGGCGCGATGCCGGCGTCTCGGAAGGGATGAATTACGCAGACATGAGCAGCATCTTTGCCGCACTGGGGTGCTGGCGGGCGGTCAATGTGGACGGCGGCGGCTCCACCCAGATGCTGGTGCGGAATCCCGACACCGGCTCCTTTGAAATCCGCAACAAGCCGTCCGACGGCGAACAGCGGGCCGTCGTGGATGCCTGGGCCATCGTGGCGCGGTAAAACCTATTCCGTTTTTTCTTCGCCCAGCAATTCGGGGCGCAGCTTTTTCGTGCGCGAAAGCGCCTGTTCTTCCTGCCAGTCCCGGATGCGTTTCGGATTGCCGCTCAGCAGGACGTCCGGAACTTTCCATCCGTTGAATTCGGCGGGGCGGGTATATACCGGGGGCGATAGCAGCCCGTCCTGGAAAGAATCGGACAGGGCGGAGGTCTCGTCGGTCAGCGCGCCCGGAATGAGGCGCACGATGGAGTCGGCGAGCAGGGCGGCGGGGATTTCGCCGCCGCTTACCACGTAGTCTCCGACGGAGATTTCCCGGGTGACGAGGTGGTCGCGGATGCGCTGGTCAATGCCTTTGTAGTGCCCGCAGAGGAGAATGATGTTTTCCTTGAGGGACAATTCGTTGGAAATGGCCTGGGTGAGCCGTTCCCCGTCGGGGGAAAGGTAGATGACCTCGTCGTAGCTGCGCCGGGCTTTCAGGGCTTCCAGCATCCGGTACACCGGTTCGATGGTCATCACCATGCCCGCATCCCCGCCGTAGCTGTAGTCGTCAACATTCTTCCGGGGACCTGTGCCGTATTCCCGCAGGTTGTGGACCTGGATTTCCACCAGTCCTTTTTTGCGTGCGCGGCCTACGATGGAGCAGCCCAGCGGACTCTCCAGCAGTTCCGGCACGACGGTCAGGATATCGATTCGCATAATTTTCCGTTACTTTCCGGATGCTTTCGCAACTCGCCTGCAAAATTACCGAAAAAATAGTATATTTGTCATGTGGAAGCCGTTAAAAAAATAAGCATATGACCGAAACAAATTTTCCTGAAAAGATGGACGCCGTCTTTTCGGAGGCAGAAGAAAAACTTGACAACCTGGCCGGGAAAAGTCTGGCGGAATTGTCCGGACTTTTTCAGCAGTTACAGGGCGCGGCAGACAAAATGGCGCGTTCCCGGGAAGCGGAAGCCATCAAATCCGCTTTCTACAAACTTCTGGGCAAATTGAAAAGTGAGGCCGGAACGGAAGATTCTGCCGAGAACCCCTTTGAGTCCGTAGAGCAGAACTTCAAGGCCATGTATGCCGATTACAAACGGGAACGGGCCGAGTTCAACAAGGAGCAGGAGGCCCGCCGGGAGGAGAACCTTGCCAAGAAGCAGGCCATCATCGGGGAGCTGAAAACCCTGATTGAGAAAGAAGAGGACGTCAGCGCTTCGTTCCCGGCTTTCCGGGAGCTGCAGAACCGCTGGCGGGAGGCCGGCCCCGTGCCTGTCACCGCATACCGCGACATCAATGATACTTACCAGCACTATGTCGAGCAGTTCTATGACCTCGTGAAAATCAACCGGGATCTGCGCGATTTGGATTTCCGGAAGAATCTGGAGGCAAAGGAGGCTTTCTGTGCGGCGGCGGAAAAGCTCACGGAGAACGAGAATGTCGTCGAGGCCTTCCATGAACTCCAGAAACTGCACGACCAGTGGAAAGAATACGGCCCCGTGGCGAAAGAAAAACGGGAAGATATCTGGAACCGCTTCAAGGCGGCGACAGCGGTCATCAACAAAAAATACCAGGCGCATTTCGAGGGACTGAAAGAGGAGCAGGCTGCCAACCTGGCCGCCAAGACGGCGCTCTGCGAGGAGGCGGAAGCGATTGCGCAGCGGGAAGTGACCTCTTCCGCCCAATGGAACGGATTGTCCAAGGAACTGGAAGATTTGCAGGCGCGCTGGCGCAAAATCGGTTTTGCCACCAAGAAGGAAAACCAGCGGATTTATGAACGTTTCCGCGCAGCCTGCGACAAGTTCTTCGAGCGCAAGCGGGCCTATTATGCCGATTTCAAGGGGCAGATGAGCGAGAATCTGGAAAAGAAGCTGGATTTAATCGCCAAGGCGGAAGCGCTGAAAGACAGCACGGAATGGAAGAAGACGGCGGACCAGCTCATCGCTTTGCAAAAGCAGTGGAAAGAAATCGGTTCCGTACCGCGCAAGAAATCCGAGCAGCTGTGGACGCGTTTCCGTGCCGCTTGCGACGCCTTCTTCGAGAAGCGGGATGAGAACGCCAGGCCGGAAAATGATTTTTACGGCAACCTGCGTACGAAACGGCGGCTTGTCGAAGAAATCCAGGCCTATGCCCTGTCCGGGGACGAAGCGGCCGATGCCGCCGCGATGCGTGGTTTCGCCGGGCGCTGGCAGGAAATCGGGCATGTGCCTTTCAAGGAAAAGGATGCCATTGCCAAGGCCTACCGGGATGCGATGCAGGAGAAATTCCCCCGGTTCTCCCAGCGAAACGCTTCCGTATCGCGTGCGCCCAAGGCGCCCCGCAGCCCCAAGGACCTGCTGGTTGACAAGTATCACGCCCTCCAGCAGGAACTCGCGACGTTTGAAAACAATATCGGCTTTTTCTCGAACTCCAAAGGCGCTTCTCCGTTGATTGCGCAGATGCAGGAACGCATCCTCCGGACCCGGGAAGAGTTGCAGGAGCTTGAACGGAAAATCAAGGAAGCCGGGGAGGGGGAGAACTGATGGATAAGAATACGGGTATCGGTTGGGCTTTGATAGCCCTCATTGTCCTCGGTTTCACGTTCTACCAATCTTATGTCGGTCGTCAGGCGGCGGAAGCACAGGCGCGCGCCGATTCGCTCGCCCGTGCGGAAGCCTTGCGTACCCTGCCTGCCGTGCCGGTCGCAGACACGCTCGCTTTGACACCGCTAAACGCGGAAACTCTCCGGGATACGGCGGATGTGGCTATCTTCAAGGACGGGGGCCTGGAGAAGGCCTACCGGGAAGAGGCGCAAATCGTCTGCCTGGAGAATGACAAGCTCCGTCTGGCTCTGACCACCAAAGGCGCTCAGCCGTACAGCGTGGTGCTCAAGGAGTATTTCAATTACGACAGCACGGCCCTGTACCTGTTCCGTCCCGGGGATGCCCGGTATTCGGTCAGCCTGTATGCCGGAGAATATATCCGGACGGCGGATTTCAATTTCCAGCTTTGCGAGCAGACGGACAGCAGCGTGGTCATGCGCCTGCCTTTTGCGGCGGGAGGCTATATCGAGCAGCGCTATGTGCTGCACCCGGGGGCGTACCATGTGGACAACGCCCTCTCTTTCGTGGGCATGGACGCCGTGGTGCCGCGCAATGTCGGCATGTTCGACCTCGATTTCGACGTACAGGTGCCCCGGATGGAAAAAGGCTTCAAGAACGAGTCGCAGTATTCGAAGGTGGATTATTATTTCGAGGGGGACAAGAATCCTTCGGAACTCGGTCGGGGACGCAACGGCAGCAAACGCATCGACTCCCGCCTGAGCTGGTTCGCTTTCCAGCAGCAGTTCTTTTCCACCATCGTCCGCGCTCCGCAGGATTTCAGTTCTGGGGAACTGTCCGTCAATTTCTTCCCGGCCGATGACCAGGAGCGCAAGCTGATGGCCTGCCATGCGGCGATGCGTGCCGAGTACCGCCATGGCGGAAACCAGACCGTTCCTTTCGAGTTCTATTTCGGCCCCAACCATTTCCAGACGCTGAAATCATACGGCCATAAGTATGAACGGATCATTCCATTGGGCGGCTCGCTGGTCGGCTGGTTCACCAAGTACGCCATCATCCCGATGTTCAATTTCTTTAGCCGGTATATCGCGTCTTTCGGCTTGATTATCCTGCTGATGACCCTTGTCATCAAGACGGTCGTGCTTCCGCTGACATGGAAGTCTTATGCCTCTTCCGCCAAGATGCAGGCGTTGCGTCCGGAAATCGAGAAAATCAACCGGCGCTATCCCAAACAGGAGGATGCGATGAAAAAGCAGCAGGCGACGATGGAACTCTATAAGCGGGCGAACGTCAGCATGATGGGCGGCTGCCTGCCAACCCTGCTGACATTTCCTATCCTGTGGGCGATGTTCCGCTTCTTCCCGGCCTCCATCGAATTGCGCCAGCAGTCGTTCCTGTGGTGCAAAGACTTGAGCGCATACGATTCCATCGTGGATTTCGGCAGGTCCGTTCCCTTGATTGGCGACCACCTTTCGCTTTTTGCCCTGCTGATGGCGGTCGTGATGTGGGTGTATTCCAAGATGACGATGAACGGTCAGCCCAATGCCGGTGACCCGAGTGCAAAGTCCATGCAATTCATGACTTTGTGGATGATGCCGGTGATGATGTTCTTCATCTGCAACAGCCTTTCCGCCGCATTGAGTTACTACTACCTGCTTTCGCAGTTGATTGCCATCGTGCAGACCTGGCTGATACGCAAGACAGTGGACCAGCAGGCCATTCTGGACAGGGTGCATGCGAGCGAAGGGAAGCCGCTGCCGAAAAGCAAATGGCAGCTCCGCCTTGAAGAAGCGCAGCGTATGCAAGAGCAGCAATTGAAAAACCGAAAGAGATAAATATGGCAGATTATCGGTCCCCGGATACGGAGGTGGCGGAACTTCTTCCCTCCGGTATCCTGGCTGGGAGTTTTTCGGATGGTGGGGAAATCATCGCCCCGGCATCCCTGTATGATGACGATTGGGAGGAT
The DNA here is from genome assembly GCA_017612675.1 of Bacteroidales bacterium. Lineage (GTDB taxonomy): Bacteria > Bacteroidota > Bacteroidia > Bacteroidales > UBA932 > Cryptobacteroides. The sequence continues at coordinate 2,383 of JAGAFI010000046.1, read as the reverse complement.
GTGCGATGAGAAGAAAAAGCATCTTGTTCGCTGTCATCCTGTTGCTGGCGGCCTGCGCGAAAGAGCAATTGCCGCAGGGGCGCGCTGTCCTTGCCGACGGGAAACCGGTTCCTGATGTCCCCTATCTGACAGCTATCCTGCCGGACGCTACCAAGACCGTATTCCGCTATGCGGACCAGACCCTCACGGCCCTGTGGGCATATTACGATGCCGTTTCCATCGTGCCGAACGGGTATGATTACTATCATGCGGGGGTTTATCGGCTCCCGGATACCGCCGCTGATCGGACCTATGCCTGTTTTGAACGGGAGACGGCCGTCGGGGCGACGGGGGATTATTATACGGCGATTTATCCGGGCAGGCTGAAAAGTTATGCCCAGTTTACGCAGTTCCGTTACGAGGGGCAGGTGCAGCGGAAGGCGGCGCCGATGGCCCATCTGATGGACTATTTTTCCATGCTGGTGGACAATCTGGCTTCGTACGGGCAGGTGGACTTTTCCGCATCGACGCGTTCGTCCTGCATGCGTTTCGATTTGAGCGGCATGACTTTTCATACTCCGACCCGCATCATCCTGTCCTGCCCCGGTTGCGGCGAGGCGCTTTTTACCTTGAACAATGTCACGGAAAATACGCTTCACTATACTTCCGAAACGTACTACAGCGCAGACAAGGCCACGTCCCTGTCGCTGGATTTGACGGGCTACGGCGATGCAGAGCAGCAGATTATCGCGTATATGATGATGTCCAACGCTGCCGTTTCCCTGCCTGCGGGCACGATTGTGCGTGTCAAGGTGGAATGTGAAGACGGGGTGTGGTACAACGACCAGGTACTGCCGGCCGACATGACGCTGACGCCCGGTTATTGCCACCGTCTGACGGTGGATGGCGACTGGACCCGGAGTACGGCCGATTATACGCGCTATGCGTATGACGGGGAAGTCGCGCAACTGCAGGCGGGAAAGGCCGGGCTGGACCTCATCATCATGGGCGACGGCTTTATTGCTGAAGATTTCGATAACGGCACTTATGATGCTGTCATGCAGATGGCGGTAGACCAGTTCTTCTACCACCAGCCTTTGCGCGATTTCCGCAGCGATTTCAATATTTATTCCGTAAAGGTGGTTTCTCCTGAGCGCCCGCATGCGGAGAATACCGGGCTCAACGGCGCCCGCAACACCGGGGCGGAAACGGCCCTGGGTGTTTTCTTTACGCCCAATTCAACCTTCTTGACCGGAAACCATGACGCGGTACTCCGTTATGCCGCTCCAGTTATCGGGGACAGCGGCATGTCGAATGCCACCATCCTCGTGGTGGTGAACCAGGCCTGTTATGCCGGCACCTGCCACAATTTCTATGACACCAGGGATGCGTCAGATTACGGAAGGGGCTTCTGTATTGCCTATTCTGCTCTGGGAATGTCCGAGGAGCAGGGTCAGTGCACCATTCGTCACGAAGCGGCCGGCCACGGTTTCGGAAAGCTGGCTGATGAGTATTATTATACGGTGGGCACCTACTCGCAGGCGGTATGGAATTCCCTTGCCGCTTTCCATGCTGCCGGTATGTACCGCAATGTGGACCGGTATGTGGATGCGTTCATTTATGAGCAATGGCAGGCGAGCATCAGCGGCCTTGCCTTGACCGACCGGACCAATGTCCTGTGGCGTGACATGTTCAATACGGTAAACGATTACGAAACCGTGGAATCGCTCGGGGTGTACCAGGGCGGATATACCCGCGACCTGGATTGCTGCCGTCCGGTTGCCGATGGCAGCCGGAGTGTGATGTCTGGCAACCGGGGGGTGTTCAACGCCGTGTGCCGTCGACAGATATTCTACCGGCTCAAACGCCTGAGCGGGGAGTATTCCTCCGATATGTATGGTACGGAAGCGGAACTGGCGGCCTTCCTCGCGTGGGATGCGGAACATTTCCTGCCCGGGTATGATACGTGGATGGCAAGCGCTTCCATCGCTCCGGCCTGCGTACTTGAAAACCGGGGCCATACCCCGCCGGTCTGTCACGCCGGGCATTGGGAAACCGGCCGCGGATTCGTAGAAGAATGATGTCCGTCCGGGAAAATATTGTACGGATACGCGAACAGCTGCCGCCGGAGACCCGTCTGGTGGCAGTTTCCAAATTCCATCCCGCATCTGCCGTAGAAGAGGCCTATGCGTGCGGCCAGCGGCTTTTTGGCAAGAACCGCCCGCAGGAGCTGGCGCAGAAGGCGCCGGCGCTTCCTGACGATATCCAGTGGCATTTTCTCGGACATTTGCAGACCAACAAGCTCAAAATGGTGTTGCCATATGTCTCCATGGTCGAGTCTGTCGATTCCCTGCACTTGTTGGAAGCCATCAACCGTTGGGCGACGGCGGCCGGCAAGGTGGTT
>JAGAFI010000045.1 GCA_017612675.1 Bacteroidales bacterium | reverse complement strand
GACAGGTACATGAACAGCATGGTCAGCCCCTCGATGAGCCGTGAGCCGTATGCACCGATGGACCGGGCGCGGGTGCTGAATCCGCCGGTGGCGGAAACGCTCATCGCATGGCAGATGGCATCCAGCGGTTTCATGCCCGCCAGCCAGTACGACAGGAAGGCCACGACACAGAGCCCGACATACACCATGGCGAAATGCAGCATCAGTTTGGACGGGCGCCGGCTGATTCCGGCATTGCGGGAGAGCGTATTGAGTTCCAGGTTGGTCAGCCGCATCCGGACAGGGCTGGAATCGGGAATGATCAGCAGGAGGAACACCACGACGCCGAGGCCGCCGATGAAATGGGTCGAGCAGCGCCAGAATTGCAGGCTGTCCGGCAGGATTTCCACGTCGTCCAAGATGGTGGAACCGGTCGTTGTAAATCCGGAAACACTTTCAAACCAGGCATTTGCCAGACTGAAAGGCCCGCCCCACAAGGCATAGGGCAACATCCCGAAGACAAAGGAAAGCAGCCACGCGAGGGTGATGATGACGTAGCCTTCCTTGAGGCTGATATCGCGGTTGCCGCGCACGAAGATGAAGGGGAAGATGCCGACGATGAACGTGATGGTGAAACTGATAATCAGGGCGGCGCAGGCGCTGTCGTTTCCATTCAGGATGGACACAATGACCGACAGGAACATGAACAAAGCGCTGACCAGCAGCGCATACCCGACGTTCTTGCTGATTTGTTTCCAGTTCATGCCGCCTGCTCCTGTTTGGATTTGAGTGCCTGGAGCCGTTTGCGCAGGGTCATGTTGTCTTCCGCGAGTTCCGCGATGCCGTCATTGAGCTCATGCAGTTGGTCATCCCCCTCGAAGCGGAAGGTATAGCGTTTGTTGACCGTTTTGTAGGCACGCAGGGCGTCGAGCATCTTATACAGCGGATTCACATAATAGGCCAGCATGAAGAACAGGAGCATCAGCACGAGGAGCAGTCCTACGCCGACCGCCACGATGCCGGGGATGACGCTCCGGTAGAAGCCGCGCTCGAATGTCATCGAATTCTTGACCAAATCCCGGTGGATGGCCTGTTCCAGCGCCCCGATATCGGCCCGCAGGCGCTCGAAACTCGGCTGCAGGCGTCCGAAGTACCAGGAACGGGAATCGATGAAATCGGAATCCAGCACGTTCTCCAGTTCAAGCGAAGTCAGCATATAGGCGCTGTAGGCATAGACGACGGAGTCCGTCAGCGGCATGATGGCGTTGGACTTCAGGGAAGCGCGCAGCGAATCGCACAGCGAGAGGAACACGGATTCGTCATAATCCGGCCGCTGCGCCTGCACGTTGTCCCCGATGACGGAGAGTATGCCAAGGTTGTACTGGTTGCTGATGTCCGAAAGTTTCTGGGCGGCATTGATGCTGGCGATGTCGTCGGCAATCAGGTCGGAGACATACGAACTCATCCGGCTGTATTCCAAGACGGAAATCGTGGCCGAGACCAGCAGGATCGCGGCAATGGCGCACAGGCTTGCCGTCAATTTCATCCGCATGGATAGCTTCATCGTGCCCACGTGAAAATCTTTTTTAAAAAATTTCAAAATTTCATGACAAATATAGGAAAATATTGGTACATTTGCATAAACATACACGAATATGGCCGCATCTTTTCTGAATGAAAACACCAGGAACGCCTTGGCGAAACGGGAAATCCTCCGCCAGTGCATCCTGCACGACAGGCAAAGCATCGCCTCGCTGAACGCCGGCATGGCCGTCAGCATCCCCACCGTCACCAAACTGGTGGGCGAACTGATTGACGACGGTTTCCTGCAGGACGAAGGCAAAATCGGCACGACGGGCGGACGCCGCCCCTGCATCTACGGGCTGAATCCGCAGGCTGGCTATTTCGTCGGCGCGGATATAGGCCGGCATCATTTCAACCTCGCCATCACGGATTTCAAAGGGACCATCCTGCATTATATTCCGGACATTCCTTTCGTACTGGAGTCCAGCGAACAGTCTTTCCGGGACATCTGCCAGCTGATCCGCGAGCAGGTACGCATCTTCGGCATTCCCTGGAAAAAAGTGCTGTCGGTCGGGGTGAGCCTTTCGGGGCGGGTCAATCCAGAAAAGGGCTATTCCCTGACCTGGGTCGTCAGCGAGGACATCCCGCTCAAAGACATTTTCCAGCGTGAGCTGGACGTGCCCGTCGGCATCGAGAACGATTCGCGCGCGATGACATACGGGGAATATGTCTATCTGGGCCCCGCCGGCGACAAGGATATGATTTGCATCAACCTGAGCTGGGGACTCGGCATGGGGATGATTTTGGACGGAAACCTCTATTACGGCAAATCCGGCTTCTCCGGGGAAATCGGGCATTTCCCCTTCAACCACAAGGACATCATGTGCCGCTGCGGCAAAATCGGCTGCCTGGAGACAGAAGCTTCCGGCTCCGCCCTGCACCGGATGATTGTGGAAAAACTGCGGGAGGGAAGGCACTCTTCCCTGTCGGACATTTTCCGGAAAAACGGGGACATCGAGCTGAAAGACATCCTGAACGCCATCCGGACCGGAGACGTGCTTGCCATCGAGTGCATCGGGGAAATCGGGGAGACGCTCGGCCGCGCCATCGCCGGCATCATCAACATCTTCAATCCGGGGATGGTGGTCATCGGCGGACGGCTCGTCGTCGGCAAGGACTACCTGCGGCTGCCCATCAAGACGGCCATCAACCGGCTGTCCCTGTCACGCGTGAGCGCGGATACAAAAATCCGGCTTTCCGAACTCGGGGAAGAGGCCGCCGCCTTCGGCGACTGCATGCTCTCCCGCAAAAAATTGTTGGGAATATAAATTTGTCAGTCAGTTAGTCAGATACTATGTTACGTATTGCAATCCAATCCAAGGGGCGGCTGAACGAAGAAAGCATCGCCCTGCTGCAGGATATCGGCATCCAGGTGGACGAAGCCAAACGGAAATTCCTGAGCCGTTCCGCCAATTTCCCCATTGAAGTCCTCTACCTGCGGGACGATGACATCCCCCAGGTGGTATCGTCCGGCGCCGCGTCGCTCGGTATCGTGGGGCTCAACGAAGTGGAAGAGAAGGGATTTGACGTCCAAATCATCGAAAAGCTCGGCTTCGGCGCCTGCCGGCTGAGCATCGCCGTTCCCAAGACGGAAGACTATGCGGGGCCGCAGTCCCTGGCAGGCAGGCGCATCGCCACCTCCTACCCGGCCATCCTCCGCAGGTTCTTGGCGGACAACGGCGTGGACGCCGCCATCGAGGTCATCAACGGCTCGGTGGAAATCGCCCCTGCAGCCGGCATCGCGGACGCCATCTTCGATATCGTGTCATCCGGCGGGACCTTGGTCTCCAACGGCCTGAAAGAGGTGGAGAAAGTGCTGTTCTCCGAAGCCGTGCTCATCGGAAACGGTCAGTTGACGGAAGAAGAACGCGCCACGCTGGAAGAGCTCCGTTTCCGCATCGCCTCGGTCAAGGTCAGCCGCAAAAAGAAATACCTGCTGATGAACATCCCCACCGCCTCCGTGGAGGAGGCTGTCCGGATTCTGCCCGCG
>JAGAFI010000044.1 GCA_017612675.1 Bacteroidales bacterium | reverse complement strand
GGTCCCAGCACCAAAATCGCACGCAAGTTCGGTGAGCCCATCTTCGGCGCCGACAAGTATCTCGAGAAGCGCAACTTCCCTCCGGGACAGCACGGCCTCGCCTCCAAGCGCAAGAAGCAGAAGGAGTATGGTACGCAGCTCAAGGAGAAGCAGAAAGTCAAATACATGTACGGTGTCCTCGAGCGCCAGTTCCACAACACCTACGACAAGGCGAGCCGCATGGCCGGCCAGAAGGGTGAGAACCTCGTTCTCCTGCTGGAGTCCCGCCTCGACAACGTGGTGTACCGGATGGGAATCGCCCCGTCCCGCGCTGCTGCCCGCCAGCTGGTTTCCCACCAGCACATCACCCTGAACGGTGCGGTCTGCAACGTGCCCTCCACCCAGGTGAAGCCGGGTGACGTGGTGGCTGTCCGCGAGCGCTCCAAGAGCCTGGAGGTCATCCAGCAGAGTGTCGCTTCCGTGACCAAGTACGCCTGGATCGAGTTCGACACCAAGACCCTCACCGGCAAGTTCCTCAACCTGCCGACCCGGGCCGAGATTCCTGAAAACATCAACGAGCAGCTGATTGTCGATCTCTACTCCAAGTAACAGATAACACCCAAAAAAGAACAATATGGCAATCTTAGCATTTCAAAAACCTGACAAGGTGATGATGCTCGAAAGCACGGACACCTTTGGCCGTTTTGAATTCCGGCCCCTCGAGCCGGGATACGGACAGACCATCGGGAACGCGCTTCGCCGCATCCTACTCGCTTCCCTGGAAGGTTTTGCCATTTCCCAAATCAAAATCGTGGGCGTTGACCAGGAATTCGCGACGATTTCCGGCGTGCTGGAAGGAATGCAGGAAATCATCCTGAACCTCAAGCAGGTGCGGTTTCGCAGAATGGTCGAGTCCGTGGATACGGAAACGGCGAACATCGTCATCAGCGGCAAGCAGGAATTCAAAGCCGAGGATATCTCCAAAGGATTGTCTTCTTTCAAGGTGTTGAATCCCGAACAGCACATCTGCTCGCTGGAACCGTCCGTCAAACTGGAAATCTCCATCACCATCACCAAGGGGCGCGGTTTCGTGTCCGCCGAGGAGAGCCGGGAGGAGAACACGCCCATCGGCACGATTCCCGTGGACGCCATCTATACGCCCATCCGCAAGGTGAACTGGAGCGTGGAGCCCTGGCGTGTGGAGCAGAAGACCGACTACGAAAAGCTGAACCTGGAAATCGAGACCGACGGCTCCATTTGCCCCGATGACGCGCTCCAGGAAGCAGCGAACATCCTGATTTATCACTTCAAACTCTTTACCGACGACAAGAAAGTGGCGACGGAAGCGGCTCCGGAAGGCGTCGAGGGCGGAGAACTGGATGAAGAATCCCTGCGCCTGCGTCACCTCCTGCTGACCAAGCTTTCCGACGTGGGGCTGTCCGTCCGGGCGTTCAACTGCCTCAAGGCGGCGGACATCGATACCTTTGCGGACCTCGTGTCCTATTCCCGCGCGGAATTGATGCGTTTCCGTAATTTCGGTCGCAAGTCTTTGAACGAGATAGATTTGCTGGTTGAAAAGATGCGGCTGTCTTTCGGAATGGATGTTACCAAGTATAATATTGAACCCAAGAAAAAGAACGTATAAAGATGAGACACAATAAAGCTATCAATCATCTTGGGCGCCAGAGCGGTCATCGCAAGGCCCTCCTCGCCAACATGGCTTGTTCTTTGATTGCGCACAAGCGGATTACCACGACGGTGGCGAAGGCGAAGGCCCTCAAAAGCTATGTGGAGCCGTTGATTACCAAGTCAAAGGAAGATACGACGCACTCCCGCCGCGTGGTGTTCAGCTACCTGAAGGACAAGAACGCCGTGACCGAGCTGTTCCGCACCATCGCGCCGAAGATTGCTGACCGTCCGGGCGGATACACCCGCGTGCTCCATGTCGGATTCCGCCAGGGAGATGCTGCCGAGATGGCGCTGATTGAACTGGTCGATTTCAACGAAGCCGCGCTTGCTTCTGCGCCCAAGGTCGCCAAGAAGACGACGCGCCGCAGCCGTGCCAAGAAAGCGGAGGAAGCTCCTGCCGCCGAGGCACCGAAGGAAGAGGCCGCTGAATAAGCAGAAATTGTATGCAGCAGGAAGGGGGAGACGGTGTTTCTTCCCCTTCTTGTTTTCTCCTTCCCCAGCCATGAAATTCCGCTGTCTTGTGCTGTCTGTCCTGCTGCTTTCGGCTTGTTCCGGGCGGCAGGCCGCCGTTCCTCCGCCCATGATGGGCTGGAGTAGTTGGAATGCGTTTATGACGGATATTTCCGATACGCTCATCATGCGTCAGGCCGACAGGATGGTCTCCTCCGGGCTTTCCGCAGCCGGATATCAGTATGTCAATATCGACGACGGTCACTTTGGCTGGCGTGATTCCCGCGGTCGGATGACGGCCAATCCCATCCGTTTCCCGGGCGGGATGCCGCGCGTCACCCGGCATATCCATGCGCTGGGGCTCAAGGCCGGCATTTACAGCGACGGCGGCTGCAATACCTGTGGCAGTATCCATAACGGAGATTCCTATGGCGTGGGGGCCGGGCTTTTCGGACATGATGCGGAAGATGCAGACCTGTATTTCAATGAATGGGGTTTTGATTACATCAAGATAGACTATTGCGGCGGACATCGCAGCGGGCTGGACCCCAAAGAACGGTATCTGCGTATCCGGCAGGTGATTGACAGTGTGGCGCGGCATCCGGTACGGGTGAACGTCTGTCTGGGGCGTTTCCCCGGGACGTGGGTCGCCGAAGCGGGCAATTCGTGGCGGGTTGGGCGTGACATCTTCACGGCGTGGAAGCATGTGGCGTATGAAATGGGCAAGAATCTGTACCTTTCCGCCTATGCCGGCAATGGCCGGTACAATGACATGGATATGCTGGTGGTCGGGTACGCCGACAGGCATTCCCCGCTGCCGGAAGGAGACGGCTATATTCCGTTTTGCGAAGAAGAGGCCCATTTCGGTCTCTGGTGCATCATGGCTTCTCCGTTGATGCTGGGCTGTGATCTTGCCTGTCTGCCGGAAAACACCCGGAAACTGGTGACGAATCCCGAACTGATAGCCGTGAACCAGGACCCGCTGGGCTTGCAGGCACATGTCGTCCTGCACCGGGCGGGCACCTATGTGCTGGCCAAGGATGTGCGTGTCCGGCATGGCAGGCGGCAGGCGGTGGCTTTGTACAACCCCACGGACGAAGCTGCCGGGTTCGACGTTCCGGCGGCCCTGCTGGGTTATCCCGGCAAGATGCATGTCCGCGACCTGCTGCACCGGAAAAACCTGGGGCGGATGGAAGCCATCCGGATGACGGTGCCGCCGCATGGCGCCCGGATTCTGTCCGTTCGGGGGAGGGGGCGGCAGGATGCGTGCGTATATGAGGCGGAATGGGGCTATATCCCGGCGTTCAACGATATTGGCCGCGGCGGGGCCCGGTATGTCAAATCCGGGGAGGCCTCGTGCGGCGCCGTCGTCCGCGGATTGGGCGGAAGCGGGGACAATTGCCTCTGCTGGCGGGATGTCTGGCAGCGGAAAGGCGGGGACAGGATACTGGAACTGCATTATCGCGCAGAAGCGCCCTGCTCGCTGACTTTGCTCGTCAATGGCGTGGCGCAGGAACTGGAACTGCCTGCCACGGAGGGATTCGGGAGCGTTTCGGCCCGCATCCGGCTGGCGCGCGGCGACAATGAGATAAGCCTGGGAAACGAAAACGAGACCGTTCCTGCCGACATCGACGCCATCCGCATCGTGGCCGTCAGGTGAGATTCCGGAATACTTTCCGGAATTTTCATTATCTTTACGATTTGAAACGATAACCAATTTTTAACAAGCGTATGAATCCTTTATTCTATGCGGTCCCTTGCGCTTCCGTGCTCGCGCTGCTGTTCGCGTTCATCTTCTATCGCCAGATGAAGAAGCAGGACGAGGGGACGCCGACCATGCGGCAGATCGCCCAGTATGTCCGGGAGGGTGCCATGGCGTATCTCAGGCAGCAGTACAAAGTCGTCGTCATCGTGTTTGCGGTGATGGCGGTGTTTTTTGCCATCCTGGCGTATGGCTTCAAGGTGCAGAATGGGTGGGTGCCGTTCGCGTTCCTGACCGGTGGTTTCTTCAGCGGTCTGGCGGGCTTCATCGGCATGAAAACCGCGACCTTCGCCTCCGGCCGTACGGCCAATGCTGCCCGCCGTTCCCTGGATGCGGGCCTGAAGGTGGCGTTCCGTTCCGGCGCTGTGATGGGCCTGACCGTGGTCGGCCTCGGTTTGCTGGACATCGCGCTGTGGTACATGGTGCTGAATGCGGTGACGGATGTCAGCGGGGCGCAGAAACTCGTGGTCATCACCACGACGATGCTGACATTCGGGATGGGCGCATCCACCCAGGCGCTGTTTGCCCGTGTGGGCGGCGGTATCTATACGAAAGCCGCGGACGTGGGCGCCGACATCGTCGGCAAGGTCGAGAGCGATTTGCCCGAAGATGACCCCCGCAACCCCGCAACCATTGCGGACAACGTGGGCGACAACGTGGGTGACGTGGCCGGCATGGGCGCCGACCTCTATGAGAGTTACTGCGGTTCCATCCTTTCGACGATGGCGCTCGGCGCCTCCGCATTCTATGCAGCCGGTCCCGAGATGCAGACAAAGGCCCTGCTTGCCCCGATGCTGATTGCCGCAGTGGGCGTGGTGCTTTCCGTGCTGAGCATCTTCACCGTCCGGACGAAAGAGGGGGCTGGCATGGCGCAGCTTCTCAAGAGCATGAGTTTCGGCACGAATCTGGCGGCTCTCCTCAGCGGCCTTGCCACATTCGGCATCCTCGCGCTCGTCTTCGGTACGCAGACCTCCGACTGGTGGCATTTCTCCTGCTCGGTCATTGCGGGCTTGCTGGCCGGCGTGATTATCGGCAAGGCCACCGAATATTATACTTCCCATTCCTACAAGCCGACCCAGAAGCTGGCGGAAGCGTCCAAGACGGGTCCGGCGACCGTGATTATCAACGGGGTGGGGCTCGGGATGATTTCCACCGCCATCCCGGTGATTGCCATCGTCTGCGCCATCGTGCTGGCCTACCTGTTTGCCATCGGCTTCCAGGTGCAGGACATGATGTCTGCCGAAAGCCTGTCCAAGGGACTGTACGGCGTGGCGATTGCCGCTGTCGGCATGCTTTCCACCCTGGGCATTACGCTGGCGACCGATGCCTACGGCCCGATTGCGGACAACGCGGGCGGCAACGCCCAGATGAGCGAACTGGAACCCGAAGTGCGGGAACGCACCGACGTGCTGGATGCCCTCGGCAACACCACCGCCGCGACCGGCAAGGGCTTTGCCATCGGTTCCGCCGCCCTCACGGCCCTTGCGCTGCTGGCCTCCTATATCGAAGAAATCAAGATTGCCCTGGAGCGCTCCGGGGCATATATCGCCGGCGTGGCCGGGCAGGTGAAAGCCGCCGAGGCTTCCATTCTGGACGTGCTGCATGGCTACAACGTGTCCCTGATGAATCCCACCGTACTGGCGGGCGTCTTCGTCGGGTCCATGATGGCCTTCCTGTTCTGCGGACTTACCATGACCGCAGTGGGCCGCGCCGCCTCCACGATGGTGGTGGAGGTCCGCCGCCAGTTCCGCGAAATCAAGGGCATCCTGACCGGGGAAGGAACGCCGGACTACAAGCGCTGCGTGGAGATTTCCACCAAGGCGGCGCAGCAGGAAATGCTCGTTCCGGCGCTGCTGGCCATCATCGTTCCCATCGTGGTGGG
>JAGAFI010000043.1 GCA_017612675.1 Bacteroidales bacterium | reverse complement strand
CCCACAAGCGTAGCCCAGTGGGAGGGATGAGCGAAGCGAAGGCTTCCGGAGGAGAGCAGCCTGCGCTCGAAGGCGGAAAGACACAAAAAAGAGGATGACCTCAAGTCTTAAGACTTTTTAGTCACCCCCTTTTGGAGGTGCGTAGCGGAATCGAACCACTGTGACAGGTTTTGCAGACCTGCGCCTAGCCACTCGGCCAACGCACCAAACCGGATGGCAAAGATACATCATTTTCTTGAAATCACAAACGGTCAGTCTTATTTCCGGCGCCAAAAAGTTCTTTCACCTTGTCCAAGAAGGATGGCCGGCGGTCCGGTGCCGTTGCCAAAAGAGAGACCGTGACATTGTCACTTCCGCCGGCCTGCAAAGCCGCTTTTATCAAGGCATCACGGCAAGCGGGAATCCGGTGGGATTTCGCAAGATTTTCCCTATCTTTGCACCGGTCGGAAATAACGGCCAAGGGGTGCAGAGGCCTCGGGCCGACGCTGAGATGATACCCTCATACCTGATCGGGATAATGCCCGCGTAGGAAACCATCTTCAATGCCCCTTATTGTAAGAACAGTAAGGAATCTGCCATGAAAAAACACATCCTTTCCGCCCTCCTGCCAGTCCTGCTGTCAGCGGGCACCTTGCCGACAGCCGCGCAGGAACCGGATTCCCTGCAGGTCGAGACATTGCAGGAAGCCGTCCTCGATGCCGTCCGCGCCCCGAAAGACGCCCCGTATGCCGTCGCCAACATCGACAGGCGGGAACTGCGGGAGTTTTCCGGCAGCGGACAGGAACTGCCGCTGCTTTTCGCCCGGACGCCGGGCATCCTCGCCTGGAGTGAAAACGGCATCGGCACCGGAACGTCCTATATGCGGATTCGCAGTGCGGGCGGCTCCCGCATCAACGTCACCCTGGACGGCATCCCCCTCAATTCGCCAGAAGACCAGACCGTCTTCTGGGCCAACATGAATTCCTACGGCGCCCTGATGGGCAGCATCCAGATTCAGCGCGGCGTCGGTTCTTCCACCAACGGGGACGGCGCTTTCGGGGGCACGATAGCCCTTGGCACCAAGGCCCCTTCGCTCATCCCTGCCGCCGAATGCAGTGCCTCCTATGGCTCTTACAACACCCGCCGTTTCGGGGGTACGTTGTCCTCCGGCCTGCTCTGGAAGCACCTCGTCCTGGAAGCCGCCTACCACGAAACCGCCACCGACGGCTACCTGCACGGCACCGCCGGACGGTCGGGCAGTTACCTCGGGGCGCTCTCCTGGCTGGGCGCCGGTTTTACCGTTTCCTATAAATTGCTGGGGAATTTTGAAAACACCGGACAGGCGTGGAACGGCGTGGTCGCGGGCAACGACGACCTGTCGCTGATGGACGGTACGTACGGGGGAAAGACCGGTATCCGGACCTATGCGGACCTCTGCGACGCCGGACTGGGACGCTACAATTCCCTCTATGAGTCCCTGCACATCGACGGTGACAGCTACACGCTGGAACGGTACCGGATGCAGGACGGCAGTTTCTGGCCGCGCACCACCGACAATTTCTGGCAGCAGCACCATATCCTCAGCACCGCCTGGACGCCTTCCACCCGGTGGAAACTGAGCCTTTCCGCCCACTACACGCACGGGAACGGCTGGTATGATGAATTCCGCCCGCAGAACAAGCTGGTCAAATACGGCATCCCCGTCTTCACCGACGCCGCCGGGAACAAGGTGAAACGCAGTGACTTCGTCCGCCGGAAAGGATTGCTGCAAGACTGTTACGGCGCCGTGGCGGGAGCGCATTTCCACGGAGAAAAATGGGAACTCTCCGCCGGGCTTTCCGCCCAGCAGTTCGCGGGCGACCATTTCGGCTACCTGACCTATGCCGGCCACGCGGAACTGTCCGGACGCCTGCTGGCAGACGGCCCGTACCGGTATTACGACTCCGATGCAGCCAAACTGGACGCCAGTTGTTTTGTCAAAGCCACCCGCAGACTGTCCGAAGCGTGGAGCCTTTTCGCCGATTTGCAATACCGGCATGTAGATTACCGGACAGACGGCTACAATGACAAATACATCGACAACGGAGACGGAACGGCCTCCCGGCACTACCTGGACATCCACGCCACCTATGATTTCTTCAACCCCAAGGCAGGCGTCAATTTCAGCCGCGGGGCACACCGCGCCTACGCCTCCCTGGCCATGAGCAACCGGGAGCCGGAGCGCAACAATTTCACGGACAACGGGAAATACCCCGCCCCGAAAGCCGAGCGCCTGCTGGACGGCGAAGCGGGTTACCAGTATGCCGGAAAAAAATGGCAGGCGGGCATCAACCTGTATTATATGCGTTACCGCGACCAGCTCGTCCAGACGGGCGAAAAGAGCGATATCGGCGAAGCCCTGACGACCAACGTCGCGGATTCCTACCGCACGGGCGTGGAACTTTCCGCAGGATGGTCTCCCCTGCCGTGGCTGCACATCGCAGGCAACGCCGCATGGAGCCGCAACCGGCTGCTGGACTTCGACGAATATGTCGAAGACTGGGACAACGGCACCCGGATATTCCATTATACCGACAAAGCCCTCGCCTTTTCGCCTTCGGCCATCCTGAACGGCTTCGTGGAAATCCGCCACAAAGGGTTCCGGGCGACCTGGCACACCGGTTATGTCAGCCACCAGTATCTGGACAACACGGAAAACGAAGACCGTTCCCTGCCCGGCTACAGCCTGACGGACCTGAAGTTCGGCTACACGCTGAAATTCCGCAAAATCCTGCGGGAAATCGATTTCGGCGTGGACATGAACAACCTGTTCTCCGCGCGGGCCGCCCAAAGCGGATGGGTCTATTCGGCCATCTGTGAAAGCGCCGGCCACAGCAACTGGAACCGCTACTACCAAATCGGATTCGTACCGACGGCACCTTTCACCGCCATCGGCCATATCACGCTCCGCTTCCTGTGATGGATACGCTCCGTTTGCTGGATATCCTCGGATTTGCCGTCGGGCTGCTCTACCTCGTGCTGGAATACAAAGCCAGCATCTGGCTGTGGCTGGCCGGTGTCATCATGCCCGCCGTCGATACCGTCCTGTATTACAAGGCCGGGTTGTACGCCGATTTCGGCATGGCCGTTTATTATTGTCTTGCAGGTATCTACGGCTATTGGGCCTGGCGCAGGGGCGCCCGGAAAACAGAAAAGCCCGTCACCCGCTATGACACGGCGAAGATTCTGCCGTCGGCAGCCGTCCTGCTGCTGCTCTGGGCGGGCATCTGGTGGGTGCTCCGCCATGGGACCAACTCGACCGTCCCCGTCACGGACGCCTTTACCACGGCGCTCAGCATCGTGGCGCTGTGGGCCCTCGCCCGGAAATACGCCGAACAATGGCTGCTCTGGCTGGTTGTCGATATCGTCTGCTGCATCCTGTATGTCCGAAAAGGCATCCCGTTCAAAGCCGCCATCTATGGCCTCTACACCGTCTTTGCCGTCTTCGGATACCGAAAATGGCTGCGCCTGGCGGCTGGAGAAAAACAAACGGAGGAAAAGGCATGAAAGATATCGAAGTAGCTGCCGCCATCATCCGCAAGGGGGACGAGATTTTCGCCACCCGGCGCGGCTATGGCGAATGGAAAGGCTGGTGGGAGTTTCCGGGCGGGAAACTGGAGCCGGGGGAAACGCCGGAGCAGGCCCTGGTGCGGGAAATCCGCGAAGAACTGGATACGGAAATCCGGATTGACAAGTTCCTTGCCACCATCCACTGGGACTATCCCAGGTTCCACCTCACGATGCACTGCTATCTGTGCACCCTTCTCACGGACACCCTCCGCCTGAACGAGCACGAAGCCGCCCGCTGGCTGGGACGGGAGACGCTCACAGATGTCCGCTGGCTCCCCGCGGACATCGCATTGCTCCCCCTTATCCGGGAAGCCTTGGAAAAAGAGGCCGGCTGACCGTTTTTTGTTTTCCCGGGAATTTGATACCTTTGCCCCGTATGAAACGCTTGCTGCTTCTTTTGGCCGCCCTGTTGTGCTGTGCCTGCGGGGAAGCCCGGGTACGCCAGTATGATATCCGGGTCGTCCGGGAATATCCCCATGACCCCCACGCCTATACACAGGGGCTGTTCTTCCACGACGGCATCCTGTATGAAAGCACCGGCGGATGGGGCGGCAGTTCGCTGCGCAAGACCGAACTGGAAAGCGGGCAGGTGCAGGCAATCGTTCCGTTCAACAAAAAGTATTTCTGCGAAGGTTCCGTCATTCTCGGGGACAAGCTCTATCTCCTGACATGGACGAACAAACAGGCCTTCATCTATGATGCCGCCACCTTCCGTTACCTGAAAACATACAGTTACCCCCGGCAGGGCTGGGGACTGACCACGGACGGCACGTCGCTCATCGCTTCGGACGGCAGCGCGAAGCTGTATTTCATGACGCCGGAATTCCAGTTGCAGCGGACGGTAGAAGTCCGGATGAACGGCAAAAGCATCCGGCTGCTCAACGAGTTGGAATGGATTGACGGGAACATCTGGGCCAATGTCTATACGACGGACATCATCCTCATCATCAACCCGCAAGACGGACAGGTGGAAGGCATCGTGCATGGCAAAGGGCTGCTGCCGGACACGCTCCGGACAGCGGACACGGACGTACTCAACGGTATCGCCTGCCACGACGGACGCATTTTCCTGACCGGGAAAAACTGGCCGCGGCTCTACGAAATCCGCCTCGTGGAACGCAAGGAATAGCGCTTATTTCTTTTTCACGGGGTCACAGGTCAGCCCAACCCCCAACTTGCTGAATATCTTGCGGTCCACTTCGCTGAGCATCACGGTGGAATGGACTTGGCAGCCCTGCAGATCCGGCAGCCGCTCCAGCGCTTTGCGGCAGTTCGGGTCGCTGATGCTGAGCATGGACAGCGCCACCAGCACCTCATCGGTATGAAGACGGGGATTCCGGCCATGCAGGCAGGTCACTTTCGTATGCTGAATCGGGGCTATCATATCCTGCGGAATCAGTTTGACGCCGTGGTCGATGCCCGCAAGGTGTTTCGTCGCATTCAGGAGCAAGGCGGCGGACGGGCCGAGCAGGGCGCTTGTCTTCGCACTCACGATGGTGCCGTCCTGAAGTTCGATGGCGGCAGACGCCACGCCGGAATGTTCCTTGCGCTCCCGGGCCGCCACCGTGGATTTCCGGAAATCCGTCGTGATGCCGGCACGTTTCATCAGCAAGGCAATCTTGCTGATTTCATTCTCATTGCAGTCGCCGTCCGCATATTTGCACAGGGCGGTATAGTAGCGGCGGATGATTTCATGCTTCGCCGCTTCGACGCAGACGGCATCGTCCCGCAGGCAGTAACCAATCATGTTCACCCCCATGTCCGTCGGGGACTTGTAGGGGTTCTCCCCGTAAATCCCCTCGAAAAGCGCGTTCAGCACGGGGAAAATCTCGATGTCCCGGTTGTAATTGACCGCCATCGT
>JAGAFI010000042.1 GCA_017612675.1 Bacteroidales bacterium | reverse complement strand
CCCCGCGATGTGCTGGCCCGTATCTCGATGGCGAAAAACAACCTCGTGACCGTCTCCGCCTACCGTGGCAACGCGGCGCTTTTCCAGCAGGACAGCCATGCCCGCCGGCCCCGCCTCGCGGACGTATATGAAGCGTACCAGCGGAAACTCAGGCAGAGCGGCGTGATGGATTTCGATGACATCCTGCTGAACATGAACATCCTCCTGCGGGACAATCCGGCTGCCCTGGAGGCTATCGCCGCCCGTTTCTCGTATGTGATGGTGGACGAGTACCAGGATACGAATTTCTCCCAGTACCTCATCTTGAAGAAACTGGTGCAGTTTCACCGCAACCTGTGCGTGGTCGGGGATGATTCCCAGTCCATCTATGCCTTCCGGGGTGCCAAAATCGAGAACATCCTGCATTTCAGGCAGGATTATCCGGAGTGCCGCACTTTCCGGCTGGAGTGCAATTACCGCTCCACGGCCACCATCGTGGAGGCGGCCAATTCCCTGATTGCGCACAATGCCGGACGCATTCCCAAGAAATGCTACGCGCAGGCGGGCGCGGGCGAGCGCATCCGGGTACTGAAAGCCTATTCGGAAACGGAAGAAGCTTCGGGCATCGTGGCCGGCATCCTGGAGCGGATGCGCCGTGCGTCTGCCGAATACCGGGATTTTGCCATCCTGTACCGGACCAATGCCCAGTCCCGTGCGCTGGAGGAGCAGCTGCGCCGCCGGAACATTCCCTACCGGATATTTTCCGGCAATTCGTTCTTTGAACGGGCGGAAGTGAAAAACCTGATGGCATATTTCAAGCTTGCCGTGAATGTCCGGGACGACGAGTCCTTCCGCCGGACGG
Source organism: Bacteroidales bacterium (assembly GCA_017612675.1). Lineage (GTDB taxonomy): Bacteria > Bacteroidota > Bacteroidia > Bacteroidales > UBA932 > Cryptobacteroides. The sequence continues at coordinate 6,341 of JAGAFI010000042.1, read as the reverse complement.
TGAACACCCCGGCCCGCGGCATCGGCGAAACTTCGGTTGCCGCCCTGGCCGAATTCGCCCGTGCGGAGGGGCTTTCCCTGTTCGATGCCGCCTTGTCCGACAAGATTCCGCAGTCCGGCCTGAAAGATGCCGCTGTCCGCAAGTTGCAGGCTTTCTGTGCGATGGTGGCGGATTTTTCGGCGCGGGTGCCGGATACGGACGCTTTTGTGCTCGCCACCCGCATCGCGGATGTGTCCGGGCTGTATGCGTTTTACCAGGCCGACACTTCCGTGGAGGGGCAGGCCCGTGCCGCCAATGTCGGGGAGTTGCTCAATTCCGTCAGCGCATTTGTGGAAGAGCGGGCGGCGGAACTGGACGAGGACAGCGGCCCGGCGGTCTTTACGCTGGACGATTTCCTTGAAGATGTCTCCCTGCTCAGCAACGTGGACGTGGGCGATGAAGAAGACGCCTCCAACAAAGTGGCGCTGATGACGGTCCATTCCGCCAAGGGGCTGGAGTTTCCCTACGTGACCGTGGCCGGTATGGAGGAAAATCTCTTTCCGAGTGCGTCGATGCTGCTTTCACCAGCTGATATCGAGGAAGAACGGCGGCTGTTCTATGTGGCGATGACCCGGGCCGGGAAAGCCCTGACCCTGTCCTATGCCCTGACGCGGATGCGGAACGGCAAGCACGAGTCGAACCGCCCTTCGCGTTTCATCCGGGAAATCGGGGCGCGTTACCTCGAAAATCCGCCCGATGGGGAAGATGGCGGCGAGGATGCGGTCCGGCAGGAATGGGGCGGATTCGGCAGCCGTTTCACCGGGGGACGCATCGGCGGGCGGGAACAGCGGGATTCCCTTGCGGCGCGCATCATCCGCGGGGAAGTGCGTCCCGCCCCCCGCCCGGCAACGCCCGGCAAACCGGCGCTTATCGACCCGGATTTCGTGCCTGTCCCGATGACGGAACTCTATGTGGGGGAACGCATCGAACACAACCGTTTCGGTCCCGGGGTCATCAAGGATATCAGCGGCACGGCGCCGGAGATGAAAGCCCATATCGTGTTTGACGAATACGGGGAGAAACTGTTGCTGCTCAAATATGCCAAATTGCGGCCGGAAAAGAAATGACGCCCATGGAAAACAGATACAAAACCGAACTGGAGCTTCCCTGTTACATGTTTGACCGCGCTTCGCGCCTGCGTCCCGCCGCTTTCATGGATGTGGCGCAGGACCTGGCGACCCGGGGCGCCCGCCAAATCGGCTGCGCGGACGCGGTGCTGCTCCGGCATCATATGGTCTGGATTCTGGCCCGGATGTATGTGCGCTTTACGTGCTTGCCGCATTTCGGCGACCGGGTGTCGCTGGAGACCTGGCACCGGGGGGAAGAGGGGCTGTTCTACAACCGGGAATACCGGATGCTCTTTCCGGACGGGACGCCTGCCGTAACCGCGACGAGCGCCTGGATACTGATGGATGTCCGGAGCCGGAAACTGGTGCGCCCTGAAAATGCGGTCCCTTTGCAGGGGGTGCCGGCGCAGGATGCCGGGCAGGCAGCCGGTCGGAGTGCGCCCAAGATTGTCGCGCCCAAAACGCCGGATTTCTCTCCGGCCGGGACGCACACGGTGCGCTATTCCGACGTGGATTACAACCGCCACGCCAACAATGCGAAATATGTCGTCTGGGCGATGGACGTCCTCCCGTTTGGGCTGGCGGCGGAAACGCCGCTGCGCGAACTGTCCATCAATTTCAACCGCGAGGCGCTTCCCGGCGAGGAGGTGGCGCTTTTTGTGGCCTCCGCCGGCGATACTTATTTTGTCGAAGGCCGCATCGGCGGGCTGCAGGTGTTTATCTGCAAGCTGGTTTTTTAGTCCACCGCTCCAGCCACGCGAAAAACTCCCGGTGCCACAGCAAGGCATTCTGCGGCTGGAGAATCCAGTGGTTCTCTTCCGGAAATACCAGCAATTTGCTCGGTACGCCCATCATCTGGGCGGCATTGAAGGCGGCCATTCCTTGTTCGTAAGGAATCCGGTAGTCCCTCATCCCGTGGATGCAAAGGATGGGGGTGTGCCATTCCGTTACCCGGGAAGCGGGGGAGTTGGCATAGTGCCGGCGGGCTTTCGGCGTGTCCGCATACGGGGCGCCCGCCTGCTGCATGCCTCCGAAGGTGATGCCGTCCCCGGCGGGGCCCTGCTGCCCTTCCTGCCAGGCGTATTCCGTCAGACCGCCGTTGTCCCAGTTCGCGAACCACATTTCTTCGGTGGTGAACCACAGTTGTTTTTCGTCGAAGATGCCGGCATGCGCGATGAAGCAGTCGTACAAATCACCGTGCAGCCCTTCCAGCATATAGGCGGAATATCCCCCGTAACTGGCGCCCGCGCAGGCGAGTTTCCCGACGTAGGGCTTGCTTTTGAGGTAGCGCCCGGCAGACAGGTAGTCCTGCATGTTCTGGCCGCAGTAGTCGCCGCTGATCTGTTCTTTCCATTCCTGTCCGAATGCGGTGGTGCCCCGGCGGTTGGGCAGGATGACGATGTAGCCCTGCTGGGCCATCAGCCGATAGCACCAGCGGTAACTCCAGTCCTGGGAATTGGTCCCTTGCGGCCCTCCCAGCACGATTTCGATGGCCGGATAGACCTTGTCCGCCGAGAAGTCCGGCGGGTAAAGGACCCAGCATTGCATCTGCCGGTGGTCCGTCGTTTCCACGGACACGCTTTCGCAGGAGGGCTCCGCAAGCTGTTCGAGGATGTGGGCGTTTTCCCGGCTGATGGGCGCGAAAGTGGCCGCACCGTTTTGCGGGAGGGTCACTTTGACGATTTCCAGGGGGAAGAACATGCTGTAATACGTCGTCAGCAGGGTGCGTGTCCCCGTCTCCGGCTCGTCCTGGATGGCGAAAGGACTGAAGAAGTCCGCCTGCCAGTCCGCACCGGTCAGGGTCGTGAGCGAACCGTCCAGCGCGGCGCGGAAAAGTTTTTGGAGGCCGTCCGACAAGGCGTTGAACACGAGCCCTTTGCTGTCCGGCTCCCAGACCGGGGAGGCAGCGTCCCTGTCCAGTTGCGTGGCCAGGCGGCGGATGCCGGAGACGGCAGGTGTATCCGGGGCGGAAAGGTCGATGTCCGCGACGAAGAGCCGCTGCTGGTCGGCTTCATACCCGTTCCGGGCCATGGAAATCCATGCGAGGTGTTTTCCGTCCGGGCTCCAGACAGGGTCCGTGTCATAGCCGCCCCCTTGCGTGACGGGGATGGTCCTGCCTGTTTGGGTATCATGGATGAAAATGTCCGTATTCGTGCTGAACGCATATTGCTTGCCGGTCAGTTTGCGGCAGCTGTAGGCGATAAACCGCCCCTCCGGATGCCAAGCCAGCTGTTCTGTCCCGCCGAAAGGTTCCGTGGGCAGTTCGTACGGCTCTTCTCCCAGCAAATCCCGGCTGTGGGCGGGGTCGATGGCGTCCATGGGCGCGACGAAACTGCGCGGGATGTCCGTCACCCAATGGTCCCAGTGCCGGTACATCAGGTCTTCCGTCAGGTAGGCCTGCGCCTTGTCCAGGGCCTTGTCCGTATCGGCGGCTTCCTGCACCTTGGCATTCTTGATGCTGCTGATATACAGGACCCGGCTTTCATCCGGAGACAGGACGAATGCGCTGATGCCGGCGGGCACCTGGCTCAACCGGATGCGTTTTCCTAGTTTTTTCCCGTGCAGGGGCGCTTTCCATATTTGTCCGTTCTGGATGAAATACAACCATTTGCCGTCGCGGCTCCAGCGGGCGTTGGAAACGCTTTGGGCATAGCGGGTCAGCTGCACCCGTCCGCTGCCGTCGGCGTTGCACAACACGAGGTTGCGGCAGCTGCGGTTTTCCGGCAGGGAATTGTAACTGACGCCGTACAGGATGGATTTCCCGTCCGGGCTGATTTGCGGGTCGCCCAGGCGTCCCATGGCAAGCAGGGCCTCCGGCGTCATCACGCCGTCTTCGATGCGGATTTCGCTGCGTCCGATATATCCGGCACTTTCTTTTTCTTGGTGGCAACTCATCGTGGTACACGCGACCAGCAGGCCGCAGATTATTTTTTTCATAAGAGAAAGGTTTCTGTTTTGCAAATTTACACATTTTGCGATAAATTCGCATGATGCGGGAATTGGAGACAGGCATACAGTTTTTGCGCGGCGTGGGGCCCCGGCGGGCTGCCCTGCTGGAGCGCGAGCTGGGGCTGCGTACCTTGGATGACCTGATTCATTTCTTCCCTTTCCGCTATGTGGACCGCAGCCGGATGACCCCCATTTCCGCCATCGCGCCCGACGTGGCCTATGTGCAGGTACGGGCGAAAGTCGTGGAACGGAAACTCATCAGCCCCAAGCATTTGAGCGTGCTGGTCGAAGATGCGGACGCCTCCCGGATGGAAATGGTGTTCTTCAAAGGCGTCAAGTGGAATTACGAGCGGATGTCTCCGGGGGCCGTCTTCGTCTTTTTCGGCAAGCCGCAGGTGTACAAGGGGCGCCTGAACATGGTGCACCCCGAAGTGGACATCCCCCAGGAGGGCGGCTTGACCCAGGGCAGCCTGACCGGCATCTATCCGAGTACCGAGAAACTGAAAGCCGGCGGGGTGACGGGAAAGGTCCTGTGCCGGATGCAGGAGGAAGCCCTGTCGCGCTGTCTGCCGGAAATCCGGGAGACCCTGCCGGACGCCGTGATGCAGCAACTGGCGCTCTGCCCCCTGGCGTATGCGCTGCGGAACATCCATTTCCCGTTGGACGCCTATGCGTTGCAGAAAGCGGAGCGGCGCCTGAAAACCGAGGAACTGCTTTTCCTGCAGCTGTCGCTGCTCAAGCAGAAATATGTCCGCCGCAACTGTGAACAGGGCATCCGGATGCCGCTGGTGGGCGCGGCGTTCCACGCTTGCTACCGTGCGCTGCCCTATGCCCTGACCGGGGCGCAGCAGCGGGTCGTCCGGGAGATTCGCGCCGACCTGGCCGGCGGGCACCAGATGAACCGTCTCCTGCAGGGCGATGTGGGTTCGGGCAAGACGATGGTGGCCGTGCTCAGTTGCCTGATTGCCATCGGAAACGGGTATCAGGCCTGCATCATGGCGCCGACGGAAGTGCTTGCCCGCCAGCATTATGAGAATATCAGCCGCTATTTGCGCCCGACCTCCGTCCGCTGCGCCCTGCTGACGGGCAGCACGCCTAAGAAGGAACGCAAAGCGGTGCTGGCCGCCTTGGCGGACGGGACGCTGGGCATCGTGGTCGGCACCCACGCCCTGCTGGAAGATACGGTGCAATTTCACGCCCTCGGGCTGGCGGTCATCGACGAGCAGCACCGTTTCGGGGTGGACCAGCGTAGCCGCCTCTGGCAGAAAGGCCCCTTGGGAAATGCCGTTCCGGATGCCCCTGTCGCGCCCCCGCATGTCCTCGTGATGACGGCAACCCCCATTCCGCGCACCCTGGCGATGACCTTGTACGGAGATTTGGAAGTCAGTGTCATCGACGAGATGCCGCCGGGGCGGAAACCGGTGAAGACCTTGCTGGCCGGCCCCTCGAAACGGGCGGCCATGTACCGCTTCCTGCGCGGGGAAATCGCCGCCGGAAGCCAGGTGTTCATCGTTTATCCGATGATATTCAACAACGAAAAAATGGAAGATGTCAGCAACGTGGAACGCGGTTACGAAGAGATTGTCCGGGAATTCCCGCTGCCGGACTACAAGGTGGCCATTGTCCACGGCCAGCAGCGCCCGGAAGACAAGAACTTCAACATGAAAGCCTTCGCGGAGGGACGGGCGCACATTCTCGTATCCACGACGGTCATCGAGGTCGGGGTGGACGTGCCCAACGCAAGCGTGATGGTCATCGAAGGGGCCGAGCGTTTCGGACTCAGCCAGCTGCACCAGCTGCGCGGCCGGGTGGGGCGCGGGGACCGGGCGTCCTGCTGCATCCTCATGCGGGGCGAAAAATGTTCCCGGGAATCGGTGCAGCGTCTGGAATTGCTGTGCCGGACGGAGAACGGCTTTGAAATCGCGGAAGCGGACATGCGTATGCGCGGGCCCGGCGATTTGGAAGGTACGCAGCAGAGCGGCCTTCCCGTTGCCCTGCGCCTGGCCTCTCCCGCCCGGGACGGACGCCTGCTGGAAGAAGCGCGTGCGATGGCGAAGCGCATCCTCGAAGCGGACCCGTTCCTGCGTGACCCCGCCAACGGGCTGCTGGCCGCAGAATTGCAGAAACAACAATATGCCATCAAAGATTACAGCAAGATATCGTGAAAATTTCCAACATCCTTGACGCCATTGAGCGCATGGCACCGCTGCATTTGCAGGACGATTACGACAATGCCGGCCTGCAGGTCGGCGACCCCGCTGCCGAATTGACAAAAGTGCTGGTATG
>JAGAFI010000041.1 GCA_017612675.1 Bacteroidales bacterium | reverse complement strand
GATCACCGTCAGCAACGGCGTTGAGAACAAAGATTTTGTCTACGATGCCACGACGGGAAAATTTGCGGGAGATCGTTTCGTGGATGCTACCGGAAGCGGTTTCGTGATGATTTACCCGTCCGCTGTCTTTACCAGTGCATCTTATTCCGGAGGGACTTTTACGGTGAACGTCAACCTGCCCGCCGCCCAGACCTTCAAGGACCACGCCTCCTGCAGCAAGCTCCCGATGATGGCGAATTGTCCCCCCATTTCCGCGGGCGGGCAAAATTCGGTGACGGTGCGTTTCAAAAGCATCTGCGGCGTCCTCGGCTTCCCGGTCACGGGCGACCTCGACAAGGGGAACTTCGCTTCGGTGAGCTTCACGGGGGCGGGCGCCTGCGGGGCGGGCACCCTGACCTGCGCGAAAGGCGTCGGGAACTCGCTCGCGCCGAACCTGACGATGACGGACGCCAGCACGTCCAGGACCATCACCCTTTCCGACACCGGCACGACGAGCGAGTCCACGGCGGTGCGGTACTACATGTACCTGCCCCCGAAGACCTACGCCAATCCGAAAGTGACCGTGAACTTTGCGAGCGGCAGCGTGTCCGAGGTGTCCCGGACGAAGGAGAGCCTGACCGTCATGTGCAACTATATCACTTGTGCGGAACTGTATTTCCAGACGCTCTTCAGCGGCGGCGGCGAATTGGGTTCTGCGACCGGAACGGCGGCGCATCCCTACCTCATCAAGACGGAGAACGACCTGCGTGAGCTGGCGGCGAAAGTGAACGGGACGGCGGCAAGCTACATCGCCCCCGCCGCGGCGGGGACGACCTACAGCACGTCGGGCAAATACTACAAACTGGTAAACGACATCACACTGACGTCGGGCTTCACGCCCATCGGCACGGACGCGAACCCCTTCCAGGGTGTGTTCGTGGGCAACAGCAAGACCATCAGCGGCCTGAGCGTCACCGGGGCGAGCGCCTGCCGGGGCCTCTTCGGCGTGCTCAGCGGCGCGACGGTCAGCAACCTCACGATTTCCGGCCCCTCGGTCACGGGCGGCACCAACTTCATCGGCGCCCTCGCGGGCAAGGCCCTCAGCACGGCCATCAGTTCCGTGACGGTGTCCGGCGGGACGGTCTCCGGCACCGGCAACACCATCGGGGGCCTCGTCGGCCTGCTGAACGGAGGCAGCATCACCTCCTGCTCCACGACCTGCGCCGTCAGCGGCGCCAGCTACGTGGGCGGGGTCATCGGCTCTGCGGCGGCAGGCAACATCTCTTCCTGCACGCGTTCTTCCGGCACGGTTGCGGCCAGTGCCCAGCACGTTGGCGGCATCATCGGTTCCCTTTGCGGCCTTGACGGCGACGGCAACACATCCTATTCCGCTTCAACCGCATCCATCAGCGGATGCAACTCCTCCTGCGCCGTCAGCTGTTCCCGCTCGGACAATGGCAATGCCTATGTCGGGGGCGTCATCGGCTCGACCGTCGGCGGGGCCGTCACTAACTGCAATACGACGGGCGGTTCCGTCACCGCCAACCAAGCGTATATTGTCGGAGGCGTCATCGGGGAACTCAACGGCGGCGCCACGATGCAGGGCACCAGCGACGGCTCCCGTGGCTCCAACGCCGCCACCGTAAGCGGATACTACCATGTGGGCGGCGTCTGCGGCAAAGTGTGGAACGGCACGCTCCGCTATTACAACAACAACGCTTCCGTCTCCGGGGTGGAAGCCGCCATCGGCGGGATATCGGGCGGCACAGGCAGCGGCGGCACCAGCACCGTCACCTATTGTACCAACAACGGCGCAGTCTCCCGCAGCGGCTCCAGCGACCGGGAAATCTTTCTGGGAGGGGTCGTGGGTGACTCTCCCGGTCCGGCCAACATCGACCACTGCGCGAACAACGTGGACCTCGGCTCGTCGGCAAATCCCATCAAGGGAAGACTCGTAGGCGGGATTGTCGGCTGTGTCACGGGCAGCACACAAATCACCAATTGCAACTATACCAACCACAGCATCTACACCAACGGCCACTATCTGGGCGGCATCGTGGGCGCAGTCAACGCCTCCGGAGGCGGCTGCGGCATCCGGGACTGCACGGTCAGCGGGTGTACGATTTCCACTTCCAGCGGCACAACCGGATGCCTGGGCGGCATCACGGGGAAATGGTATTCCCCGACCACCACATGGGCGGACTATACCAATGTCATCTACCACTGCAAGACAAGCGGATGCCTCCTGCAGACCACCAGCGGCAGCCTGAGCTGGTCATCCGGGCGTGTCGGCGGGATTGTCGGCACATTGGAAAACAACTCCCGCGTCATCGAATGCTGCGCCAAACAGAACCGCTGCTTTTCCCATTACGCCTGTGGCGGCATCGCCGGCTATATTGACATCAATGCCACGGCGGCAGGGAACGGCTGCCTGATTCGGCAATGCATGTCCCAGAACAACTGGCTGCAAGCCAATTCGACGGATGCGTACAATATGCTCGGAGGCATCGTGGGATGCATCGAACAAGACGGCTCCCCCGGTAGTGTCAATATTACAGAATGTATCTCGGATATGAACTACCACGAAAGTGCATATTCCGGTGGCACGAACTGGCGTTGCTCCTGCGGGGGCATCATCGGACGCGTCTGCGGCTCGACGGCCAACGTAGCCATCCGCAATTGTTTCAGCCATTATGCAGACAGCCAAAAGACAACGGGAAGCAATCCCCGCGGAACCGGATACAGCCTTTTCCATGCCAAAAATAAAAACAGCGGCACGGGCATGGGCGGTATCGTCGGCTATTTTTCCAGCGACAGCGGTGGCACGCTCCGCATCCTCAACACCGGCAGCTGCTGCGACTATTCGGCGACCTTTGCCGTCTCCGGCCAGACCACGACAAAAGCCAACTGCCAGAGCAACTGGGGGACATGGGGCATCAATCCCATCATCGGGCGCGTCGATGCCGGAAAAGTGGAAATGAACCTTGTCGCCTGGACATGGGCTACCGCGCCATTTACCTGCTCTTCGTGGCATGGCTCCAGCAGTATGCAGGACATGGTGCCCGTCAATACGACCATCGCGTTCAATTATGATGGGACCGGCAGCTATTATTGGACCACAACCATCAACTCTTCCTACATCGTAACAGGCACCAAAACTTTCCCGGCCGGTACCAATGGTTCGAACCATAACTATTCCTCCTACTGGTCGCCCCTCGGGCATGCACCCACCCAAGTCAAAACCAATTTGTCGGGAGAGCGCTGGCAGGTAGTTTCCATGCTCAACCAATGGCAGGGCTATGCCCGGGACCACGACTATGTCAACGAAAACATGGGCTACACCGGACACAACTGGTCCCGTTCCAATTCAGAACTGGCCGCCGGCGTAGAAAAAAACCGCCCGGAAGGTGTATATAATAACTAATTGAATAACTGATAAAAGAAAGTTTGGATTTCCCAAAAATATCACTATCTTGCCGGAGAATCCGCCGCGTGCGGAGAAGACTTAAACTATAAACCTTAAAAAAACACTGTATGCCGTCATTGAACAAAGTAATGCTTATCGGTAACGTTGGCAGGGATCCCGAAGTACGTTACCTGGATGGGAACGCCCCCGGTGGCCAGGGCACGAAAGTCGCCACCTTCACCCTCGCGACCACGGAGCGCTACCGCGACCGCAGCGGAAACCAGCAGGAGAACACGGAGTGGCACAACATCGTCGCTTGGCGCCAGCTCGCGGACGTCTCCGAGCGCTTCATCAAGAAAGGGACGCAAGTCTATATCGAAGGGCGCCTGCGGACGCGCTCCTATACGGACTCGCAGGGTACCAAGAAGTACACGACGGAAATCGTTGCCGACAACCTGCAGTTGCTGGGCCGCCGCGACGAGGGAGCCCAGGACAACAACCCGTACCGGGGCGGCTACAACCCCACGCCGGCGCAGGCCAGTTACCCGGCCCAGTCCCAGCCCGCCTACCAGCAGCCGGTCCAGCAGGCCGCTCCGCAAACCATCGACATCAACGTGGAGGAAAACACCGACGACCTTCCGTTCTGATGGCCCGCATACGGATTTGACACGGGCTCACCGTTCATTCCGCAGGCACCAATACGCGTAAAAGGGCAGATTGGAAACAGGTTTTTCGGCAAACTTGCCCGAAAAATTATTTCCGGCTGCCCGTCAAAATGTTTAAGGACTGTTGAAAAACGAATACCGCACCGCTCCCTGACGTTTCGCGCCCCTGTCAGGACAAATGGCCGCTGGTGAGGGCAATTCGTTTTGACAAAGGTCCCCAAAAACAGTCCCCAAAAACACAAAGGTATTTTGGGATATTATTAGGTAAAAAGTGGTATATTTGTCGTCTGATGAAACGTATTACCACTTTTTTGCTTTTTCTCCTGCTCTGGACGCTTTCCGGCGCACAGACCCCGAAATACATCTTTTACTTCATCGGGGACGGCATGGGCATCAACCAAGTACAGCTGACAAACGCATATAACGCCGCTGCCGGGCTCCCCGCCTTGAATTTCTCCGCTTTCCCGGTACAGACTTTCGTCGCGACCCAATCGGCTTCCGGGCTGGTGACGGATTCCGCCGCTGCCGGAACGGCCTTGTCCACGGGCACCAAGACGACCAACTACTACATGGGGGCTGACCCCGACGGCGCTCCCCTGCGCAACCTGTCGGAACGGGCCAGGCAGCACGGAAAAGGCGTGGGCATCGTCACCAGCACTTCGGTCAACCATGCCACGCCCGGCGCCTTCTTCGCCCACACGACTTCCCGCCGGGATTTCAAAACGATTTCCACCCAGATGCTTGCCTGCCAGGTCGATTTCCTCGGCGGTGCCGGCATTCTCCGGGAAAAGGACGATACCCTCGGACGGGATTATTGGCTCAATCGGGCCAAGGAAGCCGGCTGGGAAGTCTGCCTCGGCAAAGACACTTTCCGGACACGCCCCGGCAAACGGATGCTCTGCCTGCCGGAAAAAGACGGCAAGGAACTCAGCTATGCCATCGATGCGGCAGGCGGCGAACTGCGGCTGCAGGACCTGACCCGGGCCGCCATCGACCACCTGTATGCCAACTACCGGCGCAAGGGTTTCTTCCTCATGGTGGAAGGCGGGCTCATCGACTATCTCTGCCATTCCAACGACCCCGGCGGAGCCGTCCATGAAATCAACGACATGGCCCAATCCGTGGAACTGGCCCTGCAATTTTTGGCCGCCCATCCGCACGAGACCCTCATCATCGTCACGGCAGACCATGAAACCGGCGGCATGGCCTATGCCTATGACCGGCGGACAGGACGCCCGGAATGGCTGTCCGGCCAAACCTGTTCGATGCGCGCACTCTCTGGCCGCCTCGCCGCCCTGAAAAAAGAATCCGGCGAGAACACCCCGTGGATACAGGTAAAGGACCTCCTGCGCGAAAGCCTGGGGCTGTGGGAGTCGGTACAGCCGACGGCGGCAAAAGAAAAGCAACTGAAGCAATTGTACAAGGAATCCTTCCTTGACAACGGCGACAGCCGGGAGGCGGATTTGTACACGACGGCAGAACGCCTCGCCCGCTACGCCGTGTCCTGCCTCGGATGGGGATGCGGTGTCAAATGGCTGGACAACAACCACACCGGTTCGCCCGTCGGCCTCTATGTGAAAGGCGCCGGACAGGCCGCATTCGCCGCCTGCCGGGACAATACGGATATCCCCAACACCCTCGTCCGGGTCGCCGGCCTGCAATAGATGGCGGACATCCTCTCCCGCATACAACAGCCCGCAGACATCAAGGGGCTGGACATGGACGGGCTCCGGCAGCTGTGTGACGAACTCCGCCGCTATATGATTGCCTGCTGCGCCGAAAATCCCGGGCACCTCGCCTCCAGCCTCGGCGCCGTGGAACTGATTGTCGGCTACCATTACGTATTCGACGCCCCGGCGGACAAAATCGTCTTCGACGTGGGACACCAGGCCTATGCCCACAAAATCCTGACAGGCAGGCGTGAAGCCTTCCGCAAAAACCGGACGCAGGACGGCATCAGCGGCTTCCCCAACCGGAGCGAAAGCATCTTCGACGCCTTCGGGGTCGGCCATTCCAGCACGTCCATTTCTGCGGCGCTCGGCTTTGCCGAATCCCAGCGGATGCAAGGCGGGAAAAACAAGGCCTGCGCCCTCATCGGGGACGGTGCCATGACCGGCGGGCTGGCGATGGAAGGGCTGAACAATGCCGGCGCCAGCAACGCCGACCTGCTGGTCATCCTCAACGACAACAACCAGTCCATCGACGGCAACATCGGGGCATTCCACAACTACCTGCTGCGCCTGACCACCAGCAGCCGATACAACCGCATCAAAAAACGCGTCTGGCGGCATATGGGCGAGAGCGGCCTGCGGGATTTCATCCAGCGCTGGCTGCGGAGTTTCAAGTCATGGGTCGTCAAAAAGAGCGGCGGGGACATGTTCGAAGCCCTGGGTTTCCGCTATTTCGGCCCCATCGACGGCAACGACATCGCCTCCGTCGTGGGCACGCTGCAGAAACTCAAACGGATGGACGGCCCCCGGCTCCTGCACTGTTATACCATCAAGGGGAAAGGCTACGCCCCGGCGGAACAAGACCCCGTCACGTGGCACGCCCCCGGCAAGTTCGACCCGCAAACGGGCAAGCAACTGCCCGGCAGCCGCAAGGCGGACCGTTACCAGGACGTCTTCGGACAAACGCTCTGCGACCTGGCCGCCCTGGACAAGCGCGTGGTCGGGATTACGCCCGCGATGGCCAGCGGCTGCGGCATGAACCTGCTCGCGGCCCGCATGCCGGAGCGCTTTTTCGACGTAGGCATCGAAGAAGAACACGCCGTCACGTTCTCCGCCGGCCTTGCCGCCGACGGGATGCGGCCTTTCTGCAACATCTATTCGGGATTTGCCCAGCGCGCTTACGACCAGATTATCCATGACGTGGCCCTGCAACGCCTTCCCGTCGTCCTATGCTTCGACCGCGCAGGGCTCGTAGGGGAAGACGGCGCCACGCACCACGGGCAGTTCGACCTGGCTGCCTACCGCAGCATTCCGGGCTGCACGCTTTGCGCACCCCGGGACGAAGCACAACTGCGGGCCGCCATGTACACGGCCCTGCAATGCGAACAGGGCCCGTTCATCATCCGGTATCCCCGGGGATGCGGAGAGGGAACGCCGTGGCGGGACACCCCGTTCACGCAACTGGAGACAGGCAAGGCGGAAGAACTGCTGCACGGCGACAGCGTAGCCATCCTTGCGGCAGGCCCTTGCGTCAACCGGGCGCTGGAAGCCGCCGCCGCCCATCCCGGACGGGTCGGGGTCTATGACTTCCGCTTCATCAAGCCGCTGGACGAAACGATGCTGGCGGAAATATGCCGGCATTACCGCTGCCTGCTTACCGCAGAAGACGGATGCCTGAAGGGGGGACTGTACGGCGCCGTATGCGAATATGTCGCCGGCAACGGCCTCGGCCTGCGGGTAGAAGGCATCGGCATCGACGACTGCTTCGTGCCGCAAGGACGGCAGCAAGACCAGCGCGCCCGCTTCGGCCTCGACACAGCCGGCTTTTCAGCGCGCCTTGAAGGGATGCTCCAAGGGGAATAACGCAATGAGGGTGTACCAATTGGTACACCGCAGGGTCGAAGAAACGTAACAAGTCACCGCCAGGCGACCGGAACGGAACTTTTCCCGCACAGGGATATCGCTTTTTCCGTGCCAACGTAATCAACCGCGCAGCGGCGGGCGCGAGCCCGAAACACCCCTGAAAGGGGTCGCGACAGCGGGGGTTGAAAAGTCTGGCGTCCGCCAGTCCGAAGCGGGGACGTTACGGGACGACGCCCCGTAAAAAAAGTCGCGCCAGAGAGGGTTGAGAAGCCAGAGGAGGCCGACTAAAAAGCGATTTTTAGCCGGCTTCTTTTTTTTTGTTGATTTCGAAGGCGGAGGCAGCTATCCTTCGGAAGGACTCCGCTTGCGAGCCTATCAGCTCGCTACGCTCCGGCCCCTCCCACCGTTTCCTACGTGGTCTGCGACCGCTTGTCTCCGGCGGGCCCCATCCCCCTGCCCCTGTCCGGGGGTGGACAGGCCTCCCGAAGGATACTG
>JAGAFI010000004.1 GCA_017612675.1 Bacteroidales bacterium | reverse complement strand
GCGTAAAGCCGGAGGGATATACGTCAGTTCCGCAGCCTTGGCGGCCCTGATTAATGCTCGTCTCTTGGAGACTTAGCAAGCGTACGAATAGTTGTAGTTGCCTACTGATTGTTCGGAAACTGAGATTAACGGGCGGGTCTCCGACGCCCGGCGTGCTTACCTCCCGTGATCGATGCTGTCAAAACCCAAACATCCCCGGAAAGGAAGAAAAGCCCGCATTGCTGCAAGCTTTCCTTCTGCGGAAAGACAGGGATTCGAACCCTGGAGCCGCTTTAGGCGGCCACACGCTTTCCAGACGTGCCTCTTCAGCCACTCGAGCATCTTTCCTAATGGGAGTGCAAAGATAAGAATTTTTTGATAATTTCGAAAATAAATTTGATGATTGAAAAAAATGTCCCTACCTTTGCACCCGCTCAGACATTTGGGAGATTAGCTCAGCTGGTTCAGAGCACCTGCCTTACAAGCAGGGGGTCGGCGGTTCGAGTCCGTCATCTCCCACCCTCTCCCAAATCCGGGACACAATCCACAAAACAATATTAAAACAGCAAAGGACGGCTCCTTTGTTGTGGGGACGATTTCTAAAATCGCCAGTTTTTTTGTAAGTTTGTCCCTTCATGGAGCCGCCGGGGTTTGGCGGCTTCCCGATACGACAGCGCAGACAAGGATGGATATCGACCTTTTGTCCCGAATGGTGCGGGAACTGATACTCAGGCAGGACAGCGTCGGGCTGCCCGGCATCGGCACTTTTGTCGCCGAGCAGGCGCCGGCCAGTTTTTCTGACCGGGGATACACCATCAATCCCCCCTACCGCCGCCTGAACTTCCGGCAGGGCCCATCCGAAGACAAATCGCTGGTGGCATTGTATGCCGCCTCCAATGCCGGGCAACTGACCCCGGAGCGGGCGGAAGCCATCCTGCTGCAATACCTGCTCGAACTCAAGGAAGTCCTGAAAGTCCGCAAGACGGTCGTCTTCCCGGGGCTCGGACGCCTGCGGGCCACCCGCGAAAACCGCTTTTTCTTCGTCGCCGACCAGGACCTCGACATCTTTCCGGAGGGCTACGGCCTCGCCCCGCTTTCGCTCAAATTCCACGAAAGCACGCCCCTGGCGCCCAAACTGAATGACGGGCCGCCAGCGGAAAAGCTGGAAAAAACGCCGCAGCCCGTCCCGGATAAAACGACAGCCCCGGAAGCACAGGAGCAGGCGGCTCCCCTCTCCCCTCCCGGAAAGCGCTTCCGCTGGTGGATTCCCCTGCTGGTCCTGCTCGGGCTGTGCCTCGTCGCCTTCGCCGCCTTCCTCGTCGTCGCCCGGGTGTATCCCGACCTGACAGACCCCCTCCTCTACACCCCGGAAGAACTCCGCATCATCCATTATTGAGCTGCCATGGAACTGATATACCCCTGCGCCGCCAATATCCCGCGGCTGAAAGAAGACAAGGGAGGCGGGGAAATGTTCCCCGTCATCGAAACGAATGGTACGGTCGTCGCCATGGCCTCCCGTTCATTCTGCCACGGCGGGGCCAAACCGCTGCATCCGGCCATCCACCTGCATCTCATCAACCGGAACGGAGAGATTTACCTGCAACGGCGCGGGGCGGAAAAAGACCTCTGCCCGCTGATGTGGGACACGGCCGTGGGCGGACACATCGCCTTCGGGGAATATATACACGAAGCCCTGTACCGCGAAGCCGGAGAAGAAATCGCCTTGGTGAACTTCCACCCCGTCCCGCTGCTGGACTACCTGTTCGAGTCGGAACGGGAGCGCGAACTGGTGAACGTATTCGGCACCGTGGGGCAATTCCAGCCCAAACCGGACGGAAAGGAAGTGGCGGAAGGACGCTTCTGGTCCTGCCAGGAAATCGAAACGGCCATCGGCAAGGGCGTCCTGACCCCGAACTTCGAACAGGAATATCCGCGCATCCGGGAAAAACTCCTCGCATTGCTGTAACCCTATGAGTGAACTGTCCAAATTCATCCAAGACCAGCTGTCCGTATGGCCCCTGGCCGCCGCCAATTTCCGGGCGCTCCGCAATACGCAGACCCGGAGCCTGACGGTGGGCGGCCTGCAGGTCAGCCTGCAATTCAATCCCTGCCGCATCGCCTCTTCCACGGCGGAAACGGACGAAGCCACGCTGGCCGCGCGCAAATGTTTCCTGTGCAGCGCAAACCGGCCGAAAGAGCAGTTCCACGTCAAGTTCGAAGGGCGCAAGCACCGGCGTTACAACATCCAGGTCAATCCGTATCCCATTTTCCCGGCCCATCTGGTCATCGCCCGGGAAGAGCATGTGCCGCAGGCCATCTGGCACCACCTTCCGGACATGCTCGATTTTGCGTGGCGCTACCGGGAATACACCGTCTATTACAACGGTCCCTATTCCGGCGCATCCGCCCCCGACCACCTGCATTTCCAGGCCTGTCCGCGCGGCCTGCTCCCGCTGGAGAACGCGGCGTCGGCCTTTCTGGACAATCCCCCGGCACCGCTCGCCACGGTACAGGATGCCCGGCTGTACCATTATACGGGCTATACCACAGGCATCTACGCCCTGCGCGCCGACACGACGAAATCCCTCGCCAAACTCTTTTACCAGTTCCTCGACTGCTGCCCGGAACGGGACGGCGGGCTTGAGCCGCGTTTCAACCTGTACGCATGGTTCGAGCGGGGCGAATACCGGGCGATGGTCGTGCTGCGCACCGAAATCCGCTCGCACCACTATTACGCGCAAGGTCCCGAACACCTGACCATCAGTCCCGGGGCCGCCGAAATGGCCGGCGTCTTCGTGGCCCCCATCCGGGAAGATTTCGACAAAGCCGATGCGCCCGCCCTGGAGGAAATGCTCCGCGAAGTCAGCGTCAGCGCGGAAGATGAACGGATGATTGCCTGGCGGCTCACACGCAGGCAGCCGGTCATCGAAGTGGGCATCCTGTCGGCGGCCACCATCCGTTTCGAGATTATCTCGGACGGGGCGGGACCCCAGCAGGTCAGTTATTGCGGGGGACGCATCAATTACAACGGTGCCCTGTACGACGAACTCGTATTCGACGCCATCACCCGCTCCACCCTTTTCGCGGAGCCTTCTTTCATCCTGTACGACGTCACCATCGGGCAGGATTTCCACTGGGAGCGCAAGCAGGACCAGAAATTTGCCGGCCAACTGAAATTCATCGCCGAGCAGGGCCGGATTACCGCCGTGAACAAGGTCGGGCTGGAAGATTACCTGCTCAGCGTGGTTTCCTCGGAAATGCGGGCCAGCGCTTCCCCGGAATTCCTGAAAGCCCACGCCGTCATTTCCCGGAGTTGGGCCGTCCGGCGCATCCGGGAGCGGCAGGCAGGCGCCGAAGGCATTCCGCACGCTTCGTATGACGTCTGCGCCGACGACCACTGCCAGCGCTACCAGGGACTCACGCCCGCCATCGGAGCGGGTGTCCGGCAGGCCATAGACGAAACATGGGGCGAACTGCTCTGCTACCGGGGCGAGATTTGCGACACGCGCTACGCGAAATGCTGCGGAGGCCGGACGGAACTGTTCAGCACCTGCTGGGAGGAACGGGACTACCCCTACCTGCAAAGCGTGGAAGACCCGTACTGCGACTGCCACGACAAGGACGTCCTCGCCCAGGTCCTGAACGACTACGACTTGGAAACGCAGGATTTCCACGACTGGCAGCTGCGGTATTCCGCAGCGGAGCTTTCCGCCATCATCCGGGAACGGAGCGGGCTGGATTTCGGAGAAATCCGTGCGCTGGAGCCACTCGGACGGGGTCCTTCGGGACGCATCAAGGCGCTCCGCATCGTGGGCAGCAAACGCACGGAAACCATCGGCAAGGAACTCGCCATCCGCCGCATCCTCTCCCCTTCCCACCTGAAAAGTTCGGCATTCCGCGTATCGCGGGAGGGCGGAGATTTCGTCCTGGAAGGCCACGGCTGGGGCCACGGCGTCGGGCTCTGCCAAATCGGCGCAGCTGTCATGGCCACACAGGGACGCACCTACAAGGAAATCCTGCAATACTATGACCATGGTGCCGGCATCGAATAAATCGCCCTGGTGGTGGGTGCCCACGCTGTACCTGGCTGAAGGTCTCCCCTACGCCCTGGTGAACACGGTCGCGCTGGCCGTCTTCAAGGATTTGGGCGTGGACAACGGCACCCTCGGTCCCCTGACTACGCTTATCAGCCTGCCGTGGCTCCTCAAACCTTTCTGGAGCCCGTTCATGGACATTTTCCGCAGCAAACGCTGGTGGATTCTGCTCATGCAGGCCATCCTCGCCCTGACCGTCGGCGCCATCGCCCTGTGCCTGCCGTTCTGCGGCATGAGCATCCTGCTCGCACTCTTTACCGTTGTCGCTTTCGCTTCTGCCACGCATGACATTTCGGCGGACGGATACTACATGCTCGCGCTGGACGAGACGCGGCAATCCCTTTTCGTAGGCATCCGCAGCACCTTCTACCGGGGCGGGCTCGTCCTCGGACAGGGGCTGCTGGTCATGCTGGCGGGCTTTCTGCAGAAACGTTCCGGCGACATCCCACGCGCCTGGGCCAGCGTCCTCGGGCTTTCCGCCCTGCTGCTCGCCATCCTTGCCCTCTTCCATTTCTTCCGGCTGCCCGTTGCGCCCGAAGACCAGGACCGGCGGGAAAAGCGAAGGGCCGGGGAAATCCTGCGGGAATTCGGGGAAGCCTTCCGTTCATTTTTCGCCAAGCCGGGCATCGGATGGGCCCTGGCCTTTTTGCTGCTCTACCGCCTGCCGGAGGCCTTGTCCCTGAATCTGCTGTACCCCTTTTTCAAGGATGGCGCGGCGCTGGGCGGCCTGGGCGCCGGCACGGAAGCATACGGACTGGTTTACGGGACTTTCGGCGTCATCGCCCTGCTCGCGGGCGGGGTGCTGGGCGGGGCATTCGCCGCGAAGAAAGGCCTCCGGGCATCTCTGTGGCCCATGGCCCTCTCCCTGGCCCTGCCCTGTGCCGTTTACCTCGTCATGGCGCTCACGAAGCCCCAAAGCATCGCCCTCATCGGCGCGTATGTGGTGGCGGACCAGTTCGGTTACGGCTTCGGCTTCACGGCATATATGTTGTATATGATACAATTCGCGGAAGGACCGATGAAGACCTCTCACTATGCGATTTGTACGGCTTTCATGTGGCTTTCCATGAAATTACCCGCCCTCGTGGCCGGCTATCTCCAGCAGGCGCTCGGCTACACGGGCTTTTTCATCCTTGTCATGTTATGTTGCACAGGAACTTTCTCCGCCGTCTCCTTTGCACGGCGGCAATTGCGGCCCCGCTCATAGCGCAGGCCCGCGTCCGCACCGGCATCGAAGTGCTCCGGGACCGGGGCTTCGCCGGCCTGCAGGGCAAGCGCGTCGGACTGGTCACCAACCCCAGCGGCGTGGACGGCTCCCTGCGGACGACCATCGACATCCTCGCGGCGAATGTGAACCTCGTCGCCCTCTATGCACCGGAACACGGCGTCCGCGGAGATATCTGGGCAGGAGAAAAGGTCGCCTCCGACACGGACAAGGCCACCGGGCTGCCCGTCCATTCCCTTTACGGCGCCACGCGGGAGCCGACCCGGGAGATGCTCTTCGGCATCGACATCATGGTCTATGACATCCAGGACGTGGGGTCCCGTTCCTACACCTTCATTTCCACCCTGGGCCTGGTGATGCGGAAATGTGCCGAATGCGGCATCCCCGTCATGGTCCTTGACCGACCGAATCCGCTGGGGGGACGCAAAATCGAAGGGGCGCCGGTGCAGGACGGCTTCCACTCTTTCGTGGGACAATACAGCATCCCCTATATCTACGGACTGACCGTGGGGGAACTCGCCTGCCTGCTCAACGAAGAACGGCTCAACCGCGGGCAGCGGGGCGACGCCATCCCCATGAAGTGCGACTTGACCGTCATCAAGATGGAGGGCTGGAGCCGGGACATGCTGTATGAAGACACCGGACTGCCCTGGGTCATGCCGTCCCCCAATATCCCCTATCCGCGCAATGCCGTCTGCTATCCCTGCTCCGGGCTGGTGGGCGAATTCAACGGTTTCCTGAACATCGGCATCGGCTATTCGGTTCCCTTCGATGCCTTTGCGGCGGAATGGATAGATGCGGACGAACTCCGGGAACGGCTGGAAAGTTACCGGATTCCCGGCGTCGTATGGCGCAGCGTACATTACACGCCGTTCTTCGGCAGCAGTGCCAGGAAACTGCTGCACGGTGTCCAATGGTTCTTTACCGACTATGAGGCGGCGCCGCTGACCCTGCTGCAGTTCTACGTCCTGCAGGCGGTACACGAACTGTACGGGAAAGACCCGTTTGCGGACTGTCTCCAGCGGACGGCGATGTTTGACAAGGTATGCGGCAGCGACTATATCCGCAAGACCTTCAGCCAGCGATACCGGGTGGCGGACATCCTCGATTACTGGACCCGGGATACGGAACGTTTCCGGCTTTTGGCGGAAAAATATTATCTTTACCGATAGATGGCGACCATCGGCATATTCGATTCCGGCGCAGGCGGGCTTTCCGTTTTGAAAGAACTCCGCCGACAGCTTCCGCATGAGCACTATGTCTATTATGCGGACAACGCCCATTGCCCGTACGGAGAGAAAAGCGCCGAATACATCCGCTCCCGGGCGGACGCCATTACCGCTTTGCTGCTGGAGAAAGGGGCGCAGGCCATCGTCGTCGCCTGCAACACGGCGACAGCGGCTGCCATCGCCCACCTGCGGGAGACATACCCCGTTCCGTTCGTCGGCATGGAACCCGCCGTCAAGGCCGCCGCGGCCTGTACCCGGAGCGGCGTCGTAGGCGTCCTGGCGACAGCCGGCACGCTGAAAGCCGCCAAATACCGGGACACCAAGGAGCGTTATGCGGAAGGCGTGCAAGTCGTGGAAGCCATCGGCCGGGGCTTCGTCGAGCGCGTAGAACGGCTTGAACTGGACGGGGCGGAAACGGAAGCGGCGGTGCGCTCCTGCCTGCAGCCCCTGCTGGCTGCGGGGGCCGATGTCATCGTCCTCGGCTGCACCCACTATCCCTTCCTGCTGCCCGTCATCCGCCGCATCTGCGGACCGGACGTCCGCATCATCGACCCGGCGCCCGCCGTGGCCCGGCGCCTGTCGGACGTCCTCGCCACGGCAGGAATCCCCCTGGAGCAGGAAACGGGCGGCGGTTCCCTGACCCTGCTGTC
>JAGAFI010000040.1 GCA_017612675.1 Bacteroidales bacterium | reverse complement strand
GCGGAAACGGAGTTTCAGTACGCCCCAGAACGCTTCCCCGAAAATGCTGCCGGACATTTTGGAACTGCCCTCCCGCCGGTTGATGAAGATGACCGGCACCTCCGCGATGCGGAAGCCCAGCCGGTGGGCGGTGTACTTCATTTCGATTTGAAAACCGTATCCTTTCATCTGGACGGAATCCAAATCGATGGTTTCCAATACTTTCCGGCTGTAGCAGATAAAGCCCGCCGTGCTGTCGAAAACCCGGAAACCCAGCGCCCGCCGTACATAGACGGATGCGAAATAGGAAATCAGGAGGCGCCCGATGGGCCAGTTGACGATGCTGACCCCGTTGCAGTAGCGCGAGCCGATGGCCATGTCCGCGGTGCCTTCCGCGCAGGCCGCGCAGAGCCGGGGCAAATCCGCCGGGTCGTGGGAGAAATCGGCATCCATTTCGAAGAGATAGTCGTAACCCTGTTCCAGCCCCCACTTGAAGCCGGACAGATACGCCGTGCCGAGGCCCAGTTTTCCGGCGCGTTCCAGCAGGGAAAGCCGTGGCCCGAATTCCGTCTGCAGGCGTTTGACGGCTGCGGCGGTTCCGTCCGGCGAGGCATCGTCGATGATGAGGATATCGAAGCCGCCTTCCAGCGCGAGAACTGCCCGGATGATTTTCTCCGCGTTCTCGATTTCGTTGTAGGTGGGGATGATGACGAGTTTCTTCATGGCAGCATTTCTTTTACGGCGGCTTCCAGTTGCCTGTCTTCGCCCCGCAGGAGGGATGCCGGGTCATTCTGCACCGCAATGTCGGGCTCAATCTGGAGATTTTCCAGGGGACGGTTCTCGCGGAGCCCCCAGGAGGTGACCTGCGGGATGCCGAACACGAGGGTCGGGTCAATCTGGGTCTCCCACCAGACGGCGGTCATCGTACCGGGCACGGGGGCGCCAATCAGCTTGCCGATGCCCAGCGTTTTATATACATAGGGGAATCCGCAGGCATCCGAATAGTTGTCTTCTCCCATCAGGACGCAGGAAGGCTTGTTCCATTTGCTGTAAGGCTCCGTGCCGATGTATTGCCCGCGGGGGCGGAATTCGAGATAGGGCTTTCCGTTCAGGAACGTCGCAAGGTCGTCGTGGAGCCAGCCGCCGCCGTTGTGGCGGGTATCGACGATGAGCGCCGCGCATTTGCGGTATTTGCCGAGCGCTTTGGAATAGACTTCCCGGAAACTGGCGGAGTTCATGCCCTGTACGTGTACATAGCCGACTTTTCCGCCGGAGAGCTTTTCCACTGCGGCTTCCTGGCGGCGTACCCAGCGTGTATAGAGGCCGGGGTAGTCGCTGGACGCGGGAATCAGGCATACCTCGGTCTGGCTGCCGTGCCGGCGGAGTGTCAGGCGGGTGCGCTCGCCCGCGGTGTAGCGCAGTGCCTCCCACCAGCAGGCGTCTTCGCCGATTTCTTTCCCGTTCACCGCGAGGATGACATCCCCCGCCCGTGTGTCCGGGGCGGCGGCAGCGAGGACGCTTCCCGGCAATATCTCGGCGATTCTCAGGCCTTTCCCCCGGTAATCCGGGTCGTAGATGACGCCGAGATACCCCGTCGTGGGCGCCCCTTCGGGCGAGAACCGGTAGCGGGCGCCGGTATGCGAGCCGTTGAGTTCCCCGAGCATCTCGGAGAGCAGTTCCTGAAAATCATGGTTGTTGTCAATCTCGGGCAGGAACTGTACATAATTGTCGTGCATGGCTTTCCAGTCCACGCCGTGGATGTCGCGGTCGTAGAATTTCTCGTCCACCTGTTTCCAGCAGTGTTCGAAAATATACGTCCGCTCCCGGGCAGGGGAGTGGAAGAACTTGCCTTTGAAGGCAATCTCGGTGAAGGTGTCGTTCTTGAAGTTCAGCCTGCTGACGCTCCGGCTGCTGACCACAAAGGCGCTTTGTCCGTCGGCGGCGGGCATGAAACTGCCGCGGAAACCTTTCTTGAGCACCTTGACGCTTTTGGTGCGGGTGTCCAGGCAGCAGAGGTCAGCCCCCTTTTCCAGGCGCATGACGTAATAGAGCTTGCTGCCGTCTCCGCTGAGGATGTAATCGCCCATGTGTCCGGCGGACGGGGTCAGGCGCACAATCCGGTCTTCCCGGTTTTCGAGGTCCGGTGTGAATCTTTTTTTCTCCACTTTCACGGAATCGGCCCCTTCTTTCTTTTTCTCCCCGTCTTTTTTGTCCGCTTCCAGCAGTTTGTCGATATCCGCTTCATTCTTGCTGCGGATGAACCGGGCATAGGTCTTCGCATCGAAGAACATCATGTAAACGTCACGCTCGGCGCCCCAGCTGCCATGGCTGCGGAATCCGGCCTTGTCGGAAGTCCAGGTCATGGCCTTGCCGCCCATCGCCCAGCGGAAATTGCCGTCCGAGTAGCCGCTTTCGGTCAGGTTGGTAATCTGGCCGTCGTGGATGTCGATGAGGGCGACGTCCGCATTGTTCCAACCACCGTCCGCCTGGTAATCGCACAGGATGTACCGGCTGTCCGGGCTCCATTCGAAGGACAGGTCGCCGTCCGTATAGGAATAATTGACGCCTTTGAGCAAGGAGCGTTCTTCTCCGCCTTTCGTGCTGCGGATGACGATTTCGGTGCGGTCGCGCAGGTAGGCGAGCCATTTGCCGTCCGGCGACACCTGCGGCTGGAAGCAGGTCTGTCCCCGGGGGGTCACCCGCTCTTCGCGGAAGCTGCAGGAGAGGCAGAAATACTTGTCTTCCTTGTTCTGGAGTTCGGATTTCCAGATGCCCCATTCTCCGTCACGCTCTGAAGCATAGTACAGGGTGCGTCCGTCTTTGCTGAAATCCAGGCCCCGTTCCTGGGCGTCGGTATCGGTAATCTGGCGGGTGATGCCGGCATCGGTGGCGCAGGCGAAGACGTTCCCCCGGGAGATGACGGCAATCTCTTTGCCGCCCGGGGATGCGGCAAAATCGCTGATGGTGGCGGCCTCCATCCGGGTTTCCACGCGCTGCTGTGCGTCCTTGGCAAGGGAAATCGCCACTTTTTGCGGTGCATCTCCGCCGGCTGTGCGGTACAGGTCACCGTTCCACGAGAAGAGGCAGGTGCCGTCCGCCGCGACGCTCAGGTAGCGTACCGGGTGGGTGCGAAGGTCGGTCAGGCGTTCCGCCCGCCCGTCCAGGAGGTCGGCTTTCCAGACATTGAAACAGTCCGTTTCCGCTTCGCTGAGGTAATAATAATGCCGTCCGTCCGCACAGAACACCGGGTTCCGGTCTTCTCCCCGGAAGGTGGAAAGCTGCCGGAAACTGCCGTCCGCAGGCTGGAAAAGCCAGATGTCCCGCGTAACGGACGAGGTGTGGTGCTTGCGCAGTGGGTCTTCATACCCCTTGCGGTCTTCATAGAGAATGGCGCCGTCCGCATTCACGCTGGCCGCCCCGACGGGAATCGAAGTCACGAGCCGCGGTTTCCCGCCGGAAAGCCCCACCTTGTATAATTGGGGCATGCCGGGGAAGCCGGCGTAGGCGGGTTCATCCTGGATGGCGGCGGCAAAATAGACCTCACCCTGCGGGCTGATTGCCAGCGGCTGCTCGGCCCCGACCCAGGTCGTCAGGCGGCGGGGCTCGCCCCCCGCGGCAGCAACGGCCCACACGTCCTTGCTGCCCTCCCGGTAGGAACTGAATACGATTTCCCGGCCGTCCGGCGTCCACAGCGGGTCGTTGTCATAAGCGGGATTCGCCGTAATCCGGCTGGCCTGCCCGCCGGAAGCGGGGACGGTCCAAATGTCGCCCTGCCAGGCAAAGGCGATGGTCTTGCCGTCCGCTGAAATGCAGCTTTGACGCAGCCAGCGCGGCGTGGTCTGGGAAAAAACGCCCTGGCAGGCAAGCGCAAGGCAGCAAAGGGTCAAGAGTCGTTTCATGGTACAATGGTTTTTTCCGGATACAGGCCTGTGATGCGGATGAGCAGGCCGTCGTCCGTGCGTCGGATTTCCGCTTGCGCTTCCGTGTCCGGCTTGCCGTCCACGACGCATGCCCGCATCCTTTCATATAAATGGAGGATTTTCCCGGCATAGTCCAGCAGCAGCCGCCCTTTTTCCGTCAGCGAGGCGGCGCCCTTCGTGCGGAGGAACAACGCGCCCCCTGTTTCCTGCTCCAGTTCCCGTATATGCTGGCTGACAGCGGGCTGGCTGATACCCAGTTCCCTGGCCGCCAGCGTGAAACTTCCGCTCGCGGCCACTGCCCGGAACACTTCCAGTCTGAAATCCGTCATCATCGGGAACAAACTTACATAAAATTTTGCAGATTTCCGCGATTTCAGGCCGTCTGACCTGCGCCTCCCGGGACCGGAGACGCAGGTTGTCGTGGCGCTATCTCGGCGAGACCTTGCTCATATTGTCGAGCAGGTCCTGGTTGGTCTTGAATTCGTCCATGAGGTGGAGCATGAAATTCATCGCCTCCGCCGGATTCATGTCCGCCAACATCTTGCGAAGAATCCAGATGCGGTTGGCGGCGTTCTTCTCCAGCAGCAGGTCGTCGCGCCGCGTGCCCGAGAGCAAGATGTTCACGGCAGGGAAGATGCGGCGGTTGGCGAGGTTGCGGTCCAGCTGGATTTCTGAATTGCCGGTGCCCTTGAACTCTTCATAGACGATATCGTCCTGCTTGGAACCGGTTTCGGTCAGGGCCGTGGCGAGAATCGTCAGCGAGCCGCCGCCTTCGATATTACGGGCCGCACCGAAGAAACGTTTGGGCTTCTGCAGGGCGTTGGCGTCGATACCGCCGGTCAGCACTTTGCCGGACGTGGGCTGGACGGTGTTGTAGGCGCGTCCGAGCCGGGTGATGGAATCCAGCAGGATGCACACATCGTGGCCACATTCAACCATACGTTTGGCCTTTTCGGGCACAATGTTGGCAATCTTCACGTGACGCTCGGCAGGCTCGTCAAAAGTGGAGGAAATCACCTCTGCCTTGACACTGCGT
>JAGAFI010000039.1 GCA_017612675.1 Bacteroidales bacterium | reverse complement strand
ATAGGGGGTCAGCAGGCCGCTGGCCAGCAGGCGGACCCGCCCGGCATGGTTCAAGTCCAGCGGATGGGCCGCCAGCTGCCGGTATTTTTCCATTTCGGATTCATCCAATTCTTCCAGGACGCCCGCCCCGGTGAAAAACAGCACGGCCTCCCGGAAAGACGGGCCGCCTGACGCAAGCAGCGCGAGCAGCAGACAAAAAGTTTTCATAGCACAGTCCAGTATCTGCCTGCAAGATAGAAAAAAAATGCTTATCTTTGTGCGATTTTGTGAAAAGAATGGAGAAAATCACCCTTCACGACAAAACTTTCAAGCCCTTTATCCCCAACGGGCAGATAGAGAAAGCCATTGACGACATCGCCGCACGGGTCAACCTCGATTACGAGGGCTGCGAAGACATCCCGATGCTCGTATGCGTCCTCAACGGCGCCGTCATGTTCACCGCCTCCCTGATGAAACGCCTGAATTTCCTTTCGGAGTTCGTCACCATCAAGCTTTCGTCCTATTGCGGCACGAAATCCACCGGCACGGTGCTCAACATCATGGGCATTACCGGAGACGTGCGCGGACGGCGGGTCATCATCTGCGAAGACATCGTGGACACAGGCAACACCATCATCGCCCTCAAGGAAATGATGCTCGACAAAGGCGCCACCGACGTCAAAATCTGCACGCTGCTCCTCAAGCCCGACGTCTATGACAAGGACGTGAAACTCGACTACGTGGGCATGGAGATTCCCAACGCATTCATCGTCGGCTACGGGCTGGATTACGATGAGTTGGGACGCAACTACCCGGACATTTATGTTTTGGACCGATAAACCATGAAGTATTACGTTCTCTTCGGCCCTCCCGGAGCCGGAAAAGGCACGCACGCCGTCGCCATTGCCGACAAGTACCACCTCAAGCACATTTCCACGGGCGAATTGCTCCGGGCGGAAATCGCCGCGGGCACACAACTGGGAAAACAGGCGAAAGCCCTCATCGACGCCGGCAGCCTGGTGCCCGACAGTGTCGTGGAAGGCATGATTGCATCCGCATTCGACACCATCAAGGGCTATGACGGATTCCTGCTCGACGGATTTCCGCGCACCATCGCCCAGGCCCAGGCCCTCGACCGCATCCTGCAGGAGCGGGGCGAAACGCTGGAAGCCGTCATTTCCATCATGATTCCCGACGAGGTCATCTACGAGCGCATCGCACGCCGGGCGCAGCAGGAAGGACGCGCGGACGACACCTCGAAAGAAGTCATCGCCCACCGCATCGAGACCTACCACACCCAGACGGAGCCGCTTATCGGCTTTTACCGCAACGCGGGGAAATACCACGAAGTGGCCGGGCATCCGGGCACCATCGAGGAGAACCGCAACCGCGTCCTCGCCATGCTGGAGGCCTTATAGGTCTTCCACCCAGAGAAAATCCGTTTCCGTTCCGGCCAGGGCCCCCACCACGCCCAGGCCGTCCTTCACGTTGGAATACGTAAAATTGGGCGGGATGAGTCCCATATTGGACAGAAAATCGAACTGGCTGCCATACAGCGCCTTGGCATAATAATAGAATTCCGGGGACAGGCGGTATAAGCGGACACGGTACATCTCCGTCACCCCCAGATACGTGCGCCCGCCGGACATGTCACCCGCCTCCATGTCCGGGAAATGGAAATCTTCCGGAACCGGCTGCCGGCCATCCCCGGACAAACCGGCAAGCAGGGAAACATCGAAAGAATCGAGGTAAAAGCGGTAGATGCCCTCCTCGAAATGCGAGGCCTCCAGCAGCGTCATCGGGTGTTCTCCCCAGCCCTCCAGCCCTCCGTCGGCATAATCCACCTGCACATAATCCCCCATGTCCGCCGTCAGGATGTCCGCCTCTTTCAACAGGCGCCCCGGCACGGTATAGCTGTCCCGGTATTCTGTACAGAGGATGCCGTTCTCAAGATACGCAGCGACCTGGCGACGCAGAATCTGGAGCCCGAAAAATGCATGCTCCGCAGGCGGGGCATCCAAGCGGATGGAAATGCAGGGCACCGGCCCGTCGTCCGAATCCACCTGCCGCACAACGGCTTCGCAAATCCGGGGGCAAGGGGGAACCGTGGTGGTGCCAAAGGCTGTCGGAAGTCCCTCCGCCGCCACTTCCAGCGATACGGCATCGCCCGCCTGCAATGGAGCCGCACAACGCAGGAAACCGTCCGCCGTTTCCGAAAGTTCCCGGACCGTCCCGTTCACCCGCAGGCGCACGGCAGAGGGCCGGAATGCGGCAGGCGCCTGCCCGCCGACCGGCGCGGCAT
The DNA here is from genome assembly GCA_017612675.1 of Bacteroidales bacterium. Taxonomy (GTDB): domain Bacteria; phylum Bacteroidota; class Bacteroidia; order Bacteroidales; family UBA932; genus Cryptobacteroides. Next base: position 8,051 of record JAGAFI010000039.1, on the reverse strand, counting down.
AGCGGACGCGCACCCATGTCGCACCGTCAGCAGGGACGCATTGCACGAAAAGCTTCGGCGGAGCGCTTTCCTCCAGCGAAAACGGAATTTCACAGGCAATCAGCAAAACCAGCAGCGGCAACAGGCAGGACAAACGGCGTAACATCAGAAGCGGTACGTAAAAGTGAGGGTAGGAATGATGGGAACCAGCCCGTAGGCCTTCCCGTAAAAGCGTCCTGTCTCGTCTTTTTCCAAAAACGCCAAGGCGGGATTCAGGTGGTTGTAGGCATTGTACACGCTGAGGTTTGCCTTGAAAGAATGGCCCCTGGGGAAGGTTTTCAGGAAATCAAGCCCCACATCCAGCCGGTGATAATCGGGCAGTTTCGTATTGTAGGGGGCATCATAGACATACCAGCCGGAACGTCCCGCCTCCGCAATTTCATGGGTGGGGAACGTAATCCGGTTGCCGGTATGGTAATTCCAATTGGCAAAAAGCGTAAAGAACCGGGCGAAGTGCCAGGAAGCCAGCAAATTGACTTTATGACGGTTATCGTTCCGGTCAAGATACCAGCCAGCATAGACGGCATCGAAATTGCGTTCCGACCACGAGAGCGTATAATAGGCGGTCAGGGCCACGCTGCCGTTGTCGTACCCCGCCTCCAGTTCCATGCCGTAAGAACGGCCCCGTCCCTCGGAAAAAGACTTCTCCCATGCGGTAATCGGCGGCACGAATGTATTGCTCCCGTTATACACGAGCAAATGGTCCATCGTTTTGTACCAGCCCTCCACGTTCAGCGTACAATGCCGGAAAGGTATCGTATAGACCCCGCCGGCCAGCTGAGAGGAAAGCATCGGACGCGCAGAAGCGGTCGCGGGCATCCAGCTGTTGGAGGGCAAATCCATATACGTCGCCGAAACGAGGTGGGCGAACTGGCTCATCAGCGTATAAGAACACTTGAGCGTCACCGCACGGCCGGGCATCCATTTGCACGCAAGGCGGGGCTCCGGAGAGAACCACGCCCGCCCCCCGGGTGCGAAAAGGGCAAGCCGCAGTCCCCCGCTCACCGTCAGGTTGTGGCGCAGGAACCACTCATCCTCCGCATAGAGGGCCGGTTCACAGGAACGGTAATCCGCCGATTCCCCGTCTTCCTGCCTGTCGGCCTGAAGCCCGTCCTGCCACGTGACGGAAGTGAACTGCCGCCCGGAATGGTATCCATGGTATTGGAAGGAAAGCCCGCAGCGGACATGATGGGAATCATCGGGATACCAGTCAAAATCGGATTTCAGCCCGAGTTCCCGGATATGGGAGGCATCGTTGTCATCCATCCGCAGGCGGGTCTGGTCGGAAACAAGGTCGAAATCATAGGCGGTACGGGAGTGGCTTTGCGAATAATACAGCACGGTGCGGGAATGCAGGTTCCGGGAATAACGGACACGGTGGGAAGCGGAGGCCGTCAGGCTGCCCCAACGAACACCGACATGCATGCCGCTGCCAGCCGGAGCCCCCTGCTCCGCCGGATAGTCCAATCCCGCTTTCAGGTAGTCATCCCCCCAGTAAAAGCAGAAGTCCAGCACGTTGGTCGGGGAAAAGCGATGGGTCAGCCGCGCATTCAGGTCGGACATCGCATAGCTGCCGCCGACTTTCGTGTCTTCCCGCCGGTTGGCATAGGCGATGAGGGGCGTTGTCACCACATCAAGCCACGAGCGCCGCAGACCGACATTGAACGAGGTCTTTCCCCGGCAGAGGGGGCCTTCCAGTTGCAGGCGCCCGTCAATCAGCCCGACAGAAAAGCTGCCGTGATAAGCCTCCATATCCCCTTCGCGCGTCTCTACGTCCACCACGGAAGACAGCCGCCCCCCATACCGGGCCGGGAAGCCGCTCTTGTAAAAATCCAGGTCTTCCACAAGGTCCGCGTTGAAACTGGAAAACAAGCCCCCGAAATGGCTGATATTGTAAAGCGGAACGCCGTCCAGCAGGAAGAGGTTGTCATTTCCGTCGCCCCCATGCACATACAGGCCGGACATCAGTTCGTTTCCGGCAGCCACACCCGGCAGCAACTGGAGGGTTTTGATGATGTCAGGCGAACCGAAAACCGCATAGCCGGCGGTCAGTTTCTTGTTGTCCAGATGAATCAGCCCCGTCTGCGCCGTATTCCGCATCCGTTCCCGTACCGCCGTGACGGTCGCCTGCTCCAGGGTATCCGTGCGGACGTCATCGCCCGCACCCGAAGCCCGAAGCCCGAAACCGGCCAGCAAAACGCCTCCGCAAAGGAAACGCCGCAGCCCCTGCCGTATGCGTCTGGTCCGCATGGCACGAAGATAATAAAAATTCGTATCTTGCAGCGGTATTTCCCGCGCAAGCGGGCACAATAGGACATACAATGAGCAAAAGACTGGATTCAATCGATGCCCTGCGCGGGTTCGACATGCTGTTTATCATGGGCTTTTCTTCCTTCATCGCCCAGTTCTGCGGCCTGTTTCCGGGCGGGGACAACTGCTGGCTGGCCGGACAGATGGAGCATGTCGCATGGAACGGCCTCGCCCACCACGACACCATTTTCCCGCTCTTCCTCTTCATCTCGGGCATGACCTTCCCCTTCTCCCTGGCCAGGAAACGGGCACGGGGTCTCCGGGAAGGCCGCATTTGGCAGGAAGTCATCCGGCGGGGGCTGGTCCTGGTGCTGCTGGGACTCGTGTACAACGGCTTTTTCAAACTTGAACTGTCGCAGTTGCGCTGGCCGAGCGTCCTCGCCCGCATCGGTCTTGCATGGATGTTCGCGGCCATGATCTGGCTGTCCGTCAAATCCCTGCCCGCCCGCATCGGCATCGCAGCCGCCCTGTTGGCAGGCTACCAGATTCTCCACCTGTTCACGGCGCCGGATGCCGCGCCCGGCACCGACCCGGTCACGGCGGAAGGCAGTCTCGCGGCCTGGCTGGACCGCACGCTCATGCCGGAACACATCCTGAAAAAAGGCGTTTATGACCCGGAAGGCATCCTGAGCACCTTCCCGGCCATCGTAACGGCCATGCTGGGCATGTTCACGGGCGATTTCGTCCGTCTGCCAGAAGAACGGGTTTCCGGCGGCAGGAAGACCGTGTACCTGCTGGCCGCCGCAGCGGTCTGCCTCGGCGCCGGCCTGCTCTGGAACACCGTATTCCCGATTAACAAGAAACTCTGGACCAGCAGTTTCGTTTTGGTCGTAGGAGCCTGGTCACTCGCCATGTTCGCCCTATTCTACTACCTGGTGGACGTCCGGGGCTGGAAAGGCTGGATTTTCCCGCTGAAGGTCATCGGCATGAATTCCCTGACCATCTACCTCGCGCAACGGATTATCTCTTTCGGAGGCATCAACACGTTCTTCTTCAAAGGGCTCGCCGGGCTCTTTCCGGAACCTGTCGGTGCCGTCTTCCTGCGCTTCACCTATGTGCTCGTCTGCTGGTTCTTCCTCTATTTCCTGTACAGGAAGAAAGTCTTCCTGAAAGTATAGCGGCAAGGGTTGTTCAGCGATACTCGTCCCAACTCTTGATGGCGAGGTCCTCCAGACCGAGCAGGCAGAAGGCACGGATGAACGCGGCAGCAAGGCGGCTGTTGGTAATCAGGGGCACATTGAAGTCAATGGACGCGCGGCGGATTTTGTAACCGTCTGTCAATTCGTTGTGCGTGAAATTCTTGGGAATGTTCACAACCAGCTGCACCTTGTGCGCACGAATCAGGTCGAGCGCCGTATCATAGCCCTCAATCCCCTCTTCCGAAGGCCAGAGCGCCCGTTTGCACGGGATGTTGTTCTCGCCCAAGTATTTCCACGTGCCGGAGGTCGCGTAAATCGTGTAGCCGTTGTCGGCCAGCAGGCGGAAAATGCCCAGCATCTTGGCCTTCTGGAGCGGGTCGCCCGCAGACACCAGCACGGCGCTGCCCTTCGGCGGCAGGTTGTAGCCGACGGAAATCATCGCTTTCAGCAGCGCTTCGTCGAAACTGTCGCCCAGACAGCCGACTTCCCCGGTGGAAGCCATGTCCACCCCGGGCACCGGGTCTGCCAGATTCAGGCGCGAGAAGGAGAACTGGTAGGCCTTCACGCCCACATAATCCAGTTCGAAGGCATCGTAGCCGGGTTTGGCCGGATGCTCCCCGAGCATGCAGCGGGTTGCCAGTTCAATCAGGTTCACTTTCAGAATCTTGGAAACAAAGGGGAAACTCCGGGAAGCCCGCAGGTTACACTCGATGACCTTGACCTGCCCGCCGGAAGCGAGGAACTGGATGTTGAACGGCCCCGTAATCCGCAGTTCCTGGGCAATCCGGGAAGCGATTTTACGCAGTTTGGCCGCCGTGACGCCATACAGCTTCTGCGGCGGGAACTGGATGGTGGCGTCGCCCGAATGGACCCCGGCAAATTCCACGTGTTCCGAAATGGCATGCGCGAGCACCTGCCCGCCGTCGGCCACCGCATCGAATTCCAATTCCTTGCTGCGCTGGATGAATGAACTGACCACGACGGGATGCGTATCGGAGACTTCCACCGCCAGTTCCAGGAACTTGTGCAGGTCCTCCCGGGTATAGCAGACGTTCATCGCGGCACCGGACAAGACATAGGAAGGCCGTACAAGCACCGGGAAGCCCACTTTCTCCACAAAAGCATCCACGGCATCCAAGGTACTGAGTTCGTTCCACATCGGCTGGTCGATACCGAGCTTGTCCACCACGGACGAGAATTTGCGCCGGTCTTCCGCCCGGTCAATGTCGGTGGCGGAGGTCCCGAGCAGGCGGATGCCGTTTTCGGAAAGCGGCAGGGCGAGGTTGTTGGGAATCTGCCCGCCCACGCTCACGATGACGCCATAGGGATTCTCCAAGGCACAGATGCCCAGCACGGATTCCAGCGACAGTTCGTCGAAATACAGGCGGTCCGACGTATCGTAATCGGTGGATACCGTTTCCGGGTTGCAATTGACCATCACGGCCTTGTAGCCGGCCTCGCGCAGGGTGTTGATGGCGTTTACCCCGCACCAGTCGAACTCCACGCTGCTCCCGATGCGATATGCCCCGGAGCCAAGCACGATGGCGGTATGGGCGCCGTCGGCGAAATGCACGTCATCCGTATCGGCCCCGTAGGTCAGGTACAGGTAATTGGATTCCGCACCGGTAGCCAGGGACGAGAAAGTCTGGATTTGCCGGACCTTCGCCCGCAGGCCGAGGGAAAGGCGGCGGGCCCGGACGGCCTGTTCCGTCACCCCGAAGATGCGGGCAATCTGGATATCCGAAAAGCCCTGCTGCTTCGCCCGGGCGAAAAGCGTCCCGTCCAGCACCTCCAGCGACGGAATGCTTTCCAACTGGCGGTAGGTGCTTTCGATATTCGCCAGCATCTGCAGGAAGGTCTTGTCGATATGGGTAAGGGCATAGATGCGTTCCATGCTGTACCCGGCTTCAAATGCGGCGGCAATGGCGAAAATGCGGCTGTCCGTCGGATGGGAAAGGGCGTTGTCCAAATCGGCTTCCCGGTAAGGCTTGTTGCACACGAAGCCGTTGGCTCCCTGCCCGATCATGCGCAGGCCCTTCTGGATGGCCTCCTCGAAGCTCTTGCCGATGGCCATGACTTCCCCGACACTCTTCATGCTGGTGCCGATTTCCCGGGAGACGCGGCGGAATTTCGCCAAATCCCAGCGAGGAATCTTGCAGACCACGTAATCGACGCGGGGGGCGCAGGCGGCGCTGCCGATTTCCGACAGCTTGTAGCCCAGTCCGATTTTGGCGGCGACGAATGCCAGCGGATAACCGGTGGCCTTGGACGCGAGGGCAGAAGAACGGCTCAGGCGGGCATTCACCTCAATGACCCGGTAATCCGTGCCGTCCGGGCTGAATGCGAACTGGATATTGCATTCGCCAACAATCCCCAAATGCTTGATAATCTGTATAGAAAGGCCATGGAGATAGTCAATTTCGCCTTGCGAAAGCGACTGGGTAGGCGCCACGACGATGCTTTCACCCGTATGGATGCCCAGCGGGTCAAAATTTTCCATGTCGCAGACAATCAGGCAATTGTCATCCGCATCCCGCACCACTTCAAATTCAATCTCCTTCCAGCCTTTCAGGGACTTCTCCACAAGCACCTGCGGGGAGAAGGAAAAGGCTTTCTTGCACGTGGCTTCCAATTCCTGCTCGTTGTCGCAGAAACCGGAACCGAGCCCGCCGAGGGCGAATGCAGCCCGGATAATCACCGGATAGCCCACCTCGGCGGCGGCGGCCTTCGCTTCCGCAAGGGAATTGGCGGCATGCGAGCGGATGGTCTTCAGGTTGATTTCATCCAGCCGCTTCACGAAGAGGTCGCGGTCTTCCGTATCAATGATGGCCTGTACCGGCGTCCCCAGCACCTGCACCCCGCATTCGGCCAGTACCCCGCTCTCGTGCAAGGCAATGCCGCAGTTCAGCGCCGTCTGGCCGCCGAAAGCGAGCAGAATGCCCTGCGGGCGCTCCTTCCGGATGACCTGTTCCACGAAATACGGCGTGACCGGCAGGAAATATACCTTGTCGGCAATGCCCTCTTCGGTCTGCACCGTCGCGATGTTCGGATTGACGAGGACGGTCTTGATTCCCTCTTCCCGCATGGCCTTGAGGGCCTGCGTACCGCTGTAGTCAAACTCCCCCGCCTGCCCGATTTTCAGGGCGCCGGAACCCAGGACGAGTACTTTTCCGATGTTGTTTTTCCTTTCCATTGTCACCATTGGCTTGCCTCGCGCATCAACGCGGCAATTTTATCGTTACACAAATTTCCGATACTTCCGATATGGGTATGCACGGGCTTTCCCTCGAAATGGAAACGCCCTTCGTTCACTTCCGTCCCCACCTGGCGGTAAGCCTCGCGGAACGGCGTGCCCGCCAGCACGCGCCGGTTCACTTCTTCCACGGTAAACAGGTACGCATACAGCGGCGAGTCGAGGATATCAGGCTTGATTTCGATGGCGCCGAGCATGTAATCCGTCATCTGCAGGCACGCGTGCAGCAAATCCAGCGCCGGGAACAGGATGTCTTTCAGCAGCTGGTAATCACGGTGATAGCCATGGGGCATATTGCTGCACAGCAGGGCAATCTCGTTCTCCACGGAGAGGATGCGGTTACACTTGCCCCGCACCAGTTCCCAGACGTCCGGGTTCTTCTTGTGCGGCATGATGCTGGAGCCCGTCGTCAGGTTGTCCGGGAAGCGGATAAAACCGAAATTGGGGCATAGATACATACAGCAATCCGCCGCGAATTTATTGAGCGTCAACGCCAAAGAGCCCATGGCAGAAGCCACGGCCTTTTCCGACTTGCCCCGGCTCATCTGGGCGGCGACGCTGTTGTAATCCGGCGAAGCGAAACCCAGCAGGCGCGTGGTCATCTCCCGGTCCAGCGGGAAGGAATTGCCATACCCGGCAGCCGACCCGAGGGGGTTGCGGTTCACGACCCGGTATGCGCCGTGCAGCAGATACATATCATTGACCAAGGCTTCCGCATAGGCCCCGAACCAGAGGCCGAAAGAAGAAGGCATGGCGATTTGGGCATGCGTGTAGCCGGGCAGCAGGACCTCCTTGTGCCGTTCACTGAGGGCCTGCAGGCGACGGAAAAGCGCCAGGACCTCGTCCCGCAGGGAAAGCAGTTCGTCCCGCAGGTAGAGCTTGATGTCCACCAATACCTGGTCATTGCGGGAACGGCCCGCATGGATTTTCTTGCCGATGTCTCCGAGTTTCCGCGTCAGCAGCAACTCCACCTGCGAATGGATATCCTCCACGTCTTCTTCCAGGCGGAAATCGCCCGCTTCGATGCTGGCGGCAATTTCGTCCAGCGCGGCGAGCAGCGTATCCAGTTCCTCCTTCGTCAGCAGGCCGATGGACTGGAGCATCGTGATGTGCGCTTTCGAGCCCATCACATCATAACGGGCGAGCCGCGCATCCAGTTCCCGGTCGTTGCCCACGGTGAAATCTTCCACCTGCCGGGTGCAGGAAGTGCCTTTATTCCAAAGTGTTGCCATAAAAAGTGCGGATAAATTCAATGTATTGGCGTACGCCCTGTGCGATTTCGTCGCAGCGGATATACTCGTCCGCGCGGT